>NZ_QWGT01000129.1 GCF_003576405.1 Clavibacter lycopersici | reverse complement strand
GGCTACGGGCGGCGCGGCGGTGCGATGCGGCGAGCGGCGGGGGCGGTGTCGCTCAGCCCGACGCGCGCGCCGCCCGCACGAAGGCGACGACCGCGTTGGCGTGCCCGTGCCCGAGACCGTGCTCGGCCTTCAGCCACGCGACCACCTGCATGTGCGGCTCGACGGCGAGGCGGGCGTCCGCCAGGTCGATCCAGTGCTGGACCGGCTGCCCGTACGCCTTCTCGATGCTCGGGAAGTAGGACGCGGGGCCCTTCGCCCGCTGCCCTCCGGGCGGCGGGGGCGGGGCGACGATGCCGTGGGTGTCCATGCCGTGACGCTATCCGCGACCGGCCCGCGGCGACAGGGGGGCGGGCGTCGCGTACCCCGGTGCCGCGGATGTCAAGGGGGAGACCCTGCGCGCCGGCCGACGTAGCCTGGACGACACAGCGAGCACGCCCGTCCGGACCCCGCGGGCTGCTCGTCAGGACGCCGGGCCTCTCCCGCGCCGCACATCACGAGGGTCACATGGACATCACCACCAGCATCCGCATCGACGGCCATCCGTTCCAGCTCGCCGACGGGCAGGACGTCGCCGACCTGAAGTCGCGCATCGTCGCGGCGGTCACGGGCGGATCCCGCTTCGTCGACTTCGCCACCGTCGGGCAGGGGGAGGTGTCGGTCCTCATGACGCCGCGCTCCGCCGTGCGGTTCGAGGTGCTCGACCGCACCGAGGACGAGCCGGCGTGCGGCGACGAGCAGCCGGCGTGCGCGGACCCCGACCTGTACACCTACCGCTGAGGAGCCCCACGCGGCCGTGGTTCAATGGTCCCGCCTCCTGACGGAGGGGCCTCCCGCGGGAGGCACGGCGGTGGGGCTCGCCGTACCCGAACCTCGACATCCTCGTCGACGACAGTCCCTGTCTCACGGCTAGCCATGCCATCCGAGATGGGAGACCCCATGACCGACGACCGACCGCCCCGCGACAGCGCGCCCCTCGACAGCGACATCGAGGTGGACGACGACCCGGGCCGCCCGGTCCACCTCCGCTGGTCGTCGCTCGGCCTCGTCGCGCTCGGCGGCGCCGTGGGCACGGGGATCCGCGAGGCCCTCGCCCTCACCTGGCCGGCGCCCGCCGGGGGCCTCCCCGTGACGATCCTCCTGATCAACGTGGTCGGCGCCTTCGTGCTCGGCGCGCTGCTCGAGGCGCTCGCCCGCCGCGGGCCCGACGAGGGACGGCGCCGCGCGATCCGCCTGCTCGTGGGCACGGGCGTGCTCGGCGGCTTCACCACATACAGCTCGCTCGCGACCGACGCGGCCTCGCTCACCGGATCCGCGATCGGCACGGCGCTCGCGTACGCGGGGCTCACGCTCGTGGTCGGCGCCGCGGCGTCGGTCGCGGGGATCGCCGCGGGTGCCGGGATCCACCGCCGCATGTCGGCCGGGCGCGCCACGGGGGCGGCGTCGTGACCGGCCCGCTCGTCTTCGCGCTGATCTGCGTGGCCGGCGGCGTCGGCGCGGCGCTGCGGCTGCTCCTCGACGGCGTCATCCGCGGCCGCCTCGGCGCGGCGTACCCGTGGGGCACGACCGTCATCAACGTCACCGGATCCCTCGGCCTCGGCCTCCTCACCGGCGCCGCCGCGCAGGCGGGCCTCCCGCACGACCTGCTCCTCATCCTCGGCGGCGGCCTGATGGGCGGCTACACGACCTTCAGCACCGCGAGCCTCGAGACGGTGCGGCTCGCGCAGGCGGGCCGGATCGGGGCGGCGCTCGCGAACGGCGTCGGCATGCTCGTCGTCTGCATCGTGGCGGCGGGCCTCGGGATCGCGATGGGCCGGGCGCTGTGACGCAGCTCGTGCCCGTGACCGCTGCCGCCGCCGAGGACGTCGAGGCGCTGCACGCGTTCCTCGCGGCGGCGGACCTCACGGTCTCCGGGCTCGACGACCCGGGCGTGCGGCTCTGGATCCGTCGCGACGCGGACGGCCGCGTCACCGCCAGCACCGGGTTCGAGCTCAGCGCGGACGGACGGCACGCGCTGATCCGCAGCGTGGCCGTCGCGGCGGAGCTCCGGTCCGCGGGCCTCGGGTCGGAGCTCGCCCGGCACGCGCTCGCCGAGGCGGCCGCGGCCGGCGCCGAGCGCGCCTGGCTGTTCTCGCGGCGGTCCGGTCCGTTCTGGCGCGGCCTCGGCTTCGCGGAGGCGGACCGCGACGCGCTGGCGCCGCGCTGCCCGACGCCCGCCAGGTCGTCGCATTCCGCGCGAGCGGGCAGCTGGCGCGCGAGGTCGCGTGGTCCCGGGCGCTGGGGGCCGTCGCGGATGTCGCGCCCTAGGCTCGCGGGGTGACGTACGCGGATCCGACCCCCGACCCCGAGCGCACCTGGACCACGACCGGCCGCCGCGACCTCCACCGCGGCCGCGTCGTCCTCGTCGAGCACGACATGCTGCTGCCCGACGGATCCGGGTCCCGCTACGAGGTCGACGAGAGCGTGCCGTTCGCGGTCGCCACCCTCGTGATCGACGGCGACCACGTGCTGCTGTCGCGCCAGTACCGGCACCCGCTCGGGCGCTGGATCCTCGACCTCCCCGGCGGCGCGGGCGACGCCTCCGAGCAGCCCGTCGACGCCGCCCGCCGCGAGCTGGAGGAGGAGCTCGGGCTGGTCGCGCCCGAGGTCCGCCCCCTGCGCACCTACGCGGTGAACCCCGGCCGTGCGTCCTGGCTCGTGCACGTGTTCGCCTGCACGACGCCGACGACCGCGGGCACCGCCGACCGCTCCGACCCGGCCGAGCACGTGCGACTCGTCCGCATGCCCGTCGCCGAGCTCGACGCGCTCATCGCCGCGGGCGGGATCGAGGACCCGACCCTGCTGATCGCCCGCGCGGCCGCCGCCGAGCAGGGCCTGCTGCCGCCGGTCGCGCCGCGCTGACGGGTCGCGCGACCTCGACCGACGCGCCGCACCGCGCGCTCACGCCATCGCGACGACGCACGCCGCGAGGAAGCCGAGCTGGATGCCGGTGCGCAGCGGCAGCGGCGTCGTCGGGGCGTCCGGGTGGCGGCAGCCGCGGGCCGCGCGCACGTTGGCGGGGAACACGGCGACGAGGAGGAGCGCCAGGCCGATCGCGGCAGCCGTGCGGAGGGCGGGGATCAGGAGCCCGATCGCGCCGGCGATCTCGAGGACGCCCGTGATCGTGACCACGAGCTCCGGCCGCGGCACCGCCGGCGGCACGATCGACACGAGCCCGGAGCGACGCGGTTCCCGGAAGTGCGCGCTGGCGCCGAGCGCGAACGCGGCCGCGAGGCCCACCGCCACCGACGCCGGCCAGCCGTCCAGGTACGGCAGGGGGACGGCGATCCCCACGAGCCGCGCCTCGAGGGCGACGACGATCAGGGCGGCGAACGGGATCATGGGTCTCCAGCATCTTGACGGCGTCAAGATCATGCCGGGAGGCGGCGGTCTTGTCAACGTCAACATGCGCGTAGCGTGACCGCATGGCCTACCACCACGGCGACCTCCGCTCCGCCCTGCTCCGCGAGGCCGCCGCGATGGTCGCCGCAGACGGTCCGGACGCGGTCACCCTCCGCGAGCTCGCCCGCCGCGTCGGCGTCTCGCACGCGGCGCCCGGGCACCACTTCCGCGACCGGCGCAGCCTCATGACGGCGCTCGCGACCGAGGGCTTCCGCCGGCTCGGCGACGCCCTCCGCGAGGCGCCCGACTTCCTCGCGGCGGCGGAGGCGTACGTGCGCTTCGCGACGGGTCCGGGCCGCGGCCACTACGCCGTCATGTTCGACCCCTCGCGCATCGACCCGGCGGATCCCGACCTCGCCGCCGCGCGCGCCGCCGCCGACGAGGTGCTGCTCGCGGGCGTCGCGACGGTCGAGCCGCGCACGCCCGACTCCCCGCTCGCCGCGTTCGCGCTCGTGCACGGGCTCGTGATGCTGTACGGGTCGGGCGCGCTGGAGCGCAGCTACGCGGGCGAGGATCCGGTCGCCCTCACGCGGCGCATCGCGCAGGTGCTGTTCTCGTTCCCCGCGGGCTGACCAGCGGGGGAGTCGGGCGCCCTCCCCCTCTTCACCAGACGTTCGTCTGACGTACCGGTCCGCACGCGGCCGACGCCCTAGCGTCATCCCGCGGGTCGTCCCCGCGCCCCGCATCCGCACCCGCCCCGATCGGAGATCCCCGTGCCCGCTCGCACCACCGCTCCGCGTCCGCGCCGCACCCGCGTGGCCCTCGCCGCCCTCGTCGTCGCGGGGTCCGCCCTCGTCGGCGTCGGCGCCGCACCCGCCGCGCAGGCGTCGGCCGCTCCGGCCACCGGCTCGGCCCCCGCCGGCGACCCGGTCGCCGCCTCCGACCACTACGTGCGCCGCCAGACCGTGCGCTTCTCCGCGCACATGCAGCGGTACGGCGACGTCGTCGTGTCGATCTACGTGCAGGGGCCGAACCCCGACAACGGCCGGCCCGGCTGGTCGCGCTGCGTCGACCTGCCCCAGTCCGGCCTGAACACCTGGACCGAGATCGGCGTCCAGCTCCTGGCGAACGCGCGCTACACGGTCTCCTCCTACAGCGACTTCGCCTGCTCCCGCGGCGCGAACTACCGCTGGACGACGGGCTCGGTCGACACCCGCTGGACGCACTGGATCGTGTACCCGATCCGCTCCCCGCACGTGACCCTGCGCTAGGCCAGCCCGACCCCTGTCGCCCCGCGGCAGCACCGACGCCCCCGGCACGCGCCGGGGGCGTCGTCGCGTCCGCCGACCGCAGGCGACCCCGTCGCGCCCCGAGCGGGTCAGCTCCCGGTGCGCAGCGCGTAGGTCAGCAGGGCGTTCCCCGCGCTCGTGGTCTCGGAGCGCCGCAGCTCCAGCCGCGTCATCGGGTCGTCCGGTTCGAACATGCGGCGGCCGGCGCCCGCGACGACCGGGTGGATCATCAGGGTCAGCTCGTCGAGGACCCCCGCGAACAGCAGCTGGCGCACGAGGGAGATGCTCGCGAAGACGCCGATCTCGCCGCCGTCGGTGCGCTTCAGCGCCCTGAGCGCCCTGAGCGCCTCGACCGCATCGCCCTCGATGAGCGTCGCGTTCCAGCCGAGCTCGCCGGTGAGCGTGCGCGAGGCGACGAGCTTCTCGATCGGGTTGATGAAGGCGCCGAACGCGTCGTCGGCGGGTGCCTGCGGCCAGTACGAGGACCACTCCTCGTAGCCGTGCCGCCCGAGCACGGCCGTGGTGACCGTGCCCATGAGGCGCGTCATCCCGGCGCCGAGCTCGGCGTCGAAGCTGTCGAACTGGAACAGGTTCGGCGACTCCACGACGCCGTCGACGGACGCGAACAGTCCTGCGGTGATCCGGCGCATGCGGCTCCTCCTCGAGCTCGGGTGTGGGCGCCATGATCCGCGCCGGGCGGCGGCGCGTCCAGGCCCGGAGGGCAGGCGGCCGCCATCCGTGCCCCGGCGGACGAGGCGAGGTCGCGTTCACACGGCCGCAACACGCGCGCATCGACGCGGAAACGGGAGCTGCCTAGTCTCGTCTGCAACGGCCATTGCAGGATCCGCCCTCCGCGACGAGGATTGCAGGCGCCGCCCGCACCGATCGACCACCGCTCGAGCACCTGCTCCGGCACCTCGCGAAGGGACGTCCCATGACCACGACCGTCGGAGAGAGGACGAGGTCCGTCGTCGGCCTGCGCGGCGTCGCGCCGGTCGCGGTGGCGGCCCTCGTGATCGCGCTCGTCGCGCAGATCATCGGGCAGCGCACCCTGCCGCTGGGATCCGCCTCCATCGTGTTCTTCCCGATGGTGTGGGGGCTCCTCATCGCCGCCGCGCTGTCGTTCCAGCGGATCCGGCCCGTCGGCCTCGACTTCCAGCGGATCGCGAACGCGTTCGTCGGCGTCGCCGTGCTGTTCCTCGTGGCGCGGCTCGCCTTCAACATCGGGCCGAACATCCCGACGCTGCTGCAGGCCGGACCCGCGCTCCTGCTGCAGGAGATCGGGCACCTGCTCGGCACCGTCGCGCTCGCGCTCCCGCTCGCCGTCCTGCTGCGGATGGGCAAGGCCACCATCGGCGCCACGTTCTCGCTCGACCGCGAGCCCGCCTTCGCGATGGTGAGCGAGAAGTACGGGCCCGACTCCGACCAGTACCGCGGCGTGCTCGCCATGTACGTGTTCGGCACGCTGTTCGGCGCGGTCTACATCACGCTGCTCACGTCGCTCGTCGCGTCGGCCGACGTGTTCGACCCGCTGGCGCTCGCGATGGGCGCGGGCGTCGGATCCGGGTCGATGATGGCCGCGTCCACCGCCAGCATCATCGCGGCGTACCCCGGCCAGCAGGACGCGATCCTCGGCATCGCCGCGGTGTCGAACCTCATCACCACGGTGCTCGGCGTGTACGTCGGCATCTACGTGGCGCTGCCGCTCGCCGACCGGTTCTACCGCTTCCTCACGCGCAAGCAGGCGGCGGCCGAGGCGGCGACCGGGCCCGTCGCCGTCTCCGCGGAGGCCGCGGAGGCGAACCGGGTCTTCCGCGAGCGGGTTGCCGAGTCGTCGGCGCCCGTGGCGATCCGGCCGTGGGTCACGATCCCCATCCTCGCGATCGTGGGCATCGGCACCGCGTCGATCTTCGCGGGCGGGGTGAGCTGGTCCATCGTCGGCGGCTACGCGATCCTCATCGCCCTGCTGCTGGTGAGCCAGCTGCTCGCGCGGGTGACGCGCAAGGTGTCCGCCATCGTCTTCGTCACCACGATCGGCGCCCTCGCCTCGAGCCCGTACTCGCCCATCGGCGCCGAGCTGACCACGGTGGTCACCTCCATCGACTTCCTGTCGATCGCGTGCGCCACCCTCACGTTCGCGGGCCTCAGCCTCGGCAAGGACGCGGCGCTGCTCAAGACGGTCGGGTGGCGCATCGTGCCGGTCGGGCTCGTCGCCATCACGGCGTCGTTCCTGCTCTCGGCCGTCATCGCGGAGTTCGCGCTCGGGTTCTGGTCGTGAGCGCGGCGGATCCGCTCGCCGACTGGCTCGACGACCTGGAGCCCGCGAAGGGGCACACGCCCTCGCACCGCCGGGTCGCCCGCGTGCTCCTCGACCACCAGCAGCTCGCGTCGTACTCCGAGATCGCGGAGATCGCCCAGCGCGCGGAGGTGAACGCCAGCACCGTGGTGCGGTTCGCGCAGGCGCTCGGCTTCCGCGGTTGGCCCGAGCTGCAGCAGGAGCTGCGGATGCGGTACCTCGCGACCCTGTCCTCCGAGGAGACCCTGCGCGAGCACCCGCCCGCGGCGTCCGGGGCGGTGCACGCCTCCCTGCAGCGCGACGTCGCGAACCTCGGGCGGGCGCTCGAGTCGATCGACCCGGCGGAGGGCGACGCGGCGATCGCGGCGCTCGCATCGGCCGGCCGGATCCTCGTGGTGGGCATGGGCTCGTTCGGCGCGCCGGCGTCGATCCTCGCCCATCTCGGATCCGTCATGGGGTACCCGATCTCCTTCGAGGGCCGCGGCGGCGCGCACCTCGCGGCCGCCATGACGACGCTCGGCGCGGACGACGTGCTCGTGGTCGTGAGCCTGTGGCGGCCGATGCGCGACGTGCTCGCCGCGGCGGCCGCAGCTCGCGCCGCGGGGACGACCGTCGTCGCCATCACGGACATGCGGCGGGGCCGCCTCGCCGCCGCCGCGGATCACGCGCTCGTCGTGCCCAGCGAGGGCGTCTCGTTCCTGCAGTCCACGACCGCCACCACCTCGGTGGTCTACGGCCTGCTCAGCGGGATGGAGGCGGCGCACCCCGAGCGCAGCCGCGCCGCCCTCCGCCGCACCCAGGAGCTGTGGCAGCAGCTCGGCACGTTCACCGACTGACCCGGCGCCGCCCGCCCGCTGCGCCCGCTCGCCCGCCGATCCCGACCCGCCCGCATCGACCCGCCGCCCCCGCGCGGCACCGGAAGGACCCATGACCCCCACCGACCCCCTCGACCCCCTCGACCCCACGACCCCGCGGCGCATCGGCGTCGTCGGGCTCGGATCCATGGGCGGCGCCATGGCGGCCTCCCTCGCCGGCCGCGGCTGGGACGTCGTCGGCTGCGACCCGTCCGCGGCGGCGCGCGAGGCGGCCGAGAC
>NZ_QWGT01000128.1 GCF_003576405.1 Clavibacter lycopersici | reverse complement strand
GTCCTCCGCGGGAGGAGCGGGCTGGGCCGGGGGCGCGGGCTGCGCAGGAGCCGCGGGCGCTTCCGGTGCGGTGGGCGCGGCCGACTGCGTGGGCCTCGGTGCCGGCGGCACGTAGGGCCGCTTCGTCAGGCTGCTGCTCGGCGCGGGGAAGCCCTCGGCCGGGTAGCGGTCGTCGATGAAGGTCTGCAGCGGCTTGAAGATGCGGTGACGCGCGCTGTCGGCGGCACGGCCGTTGAGCACGTTGCGGCGCATGGACGCGAAGCCCTCGACGTTGCCGACCCAGACCGCGGTGGTGACCTCGGTGGAGGACCCGACGAACCAGGTGTCCTTCGAGCGGTCGGTCGTACCCGTCTTGCCCAGGATCTCGGTGCCGTCGCGCGGGTTCGACGCCGCGCCGGTGCCGCCCATGACCGCCTTGAGCGTGAAGGCGGCGGTGTTGGCCACCTCAGGGGTCATGGCCTGCGCGCACTCGCTCTTCGGGGTCACGAGCTCGGACTCGTCGGGGAGGACGACCTTGTCGATCGCGATGGGCGGGCACATGGTGCCCTGGTTCGCGACGGAGGCGAAGGCGGTGGCCATCTGGAGCGGAGCGACGGTGTTGCCGCCCGAGCCGACGACGTCGGACGGGAAGCTCGACAGCTCCCGCTCGTCCGCGTTGTACGCGCCCATGTCCGTCGCCGTCTTGCTGATGTCGCACAGGTCGAGCTGGCTCGCCATGGCCACGAAGGCCGAGTTGACGGAGGCGACCGTCGCCGCGAGCACGTTCTGGTTCGACGTCGCTCCGGTGTTCGTGTCGTTGGTCACCTTGTAGTCCGGTGAGCCCGCGAGGTTGTCGCCGCACCGGGTGAACTCGCTGGCCGACCACGTGGTCTTGGACGCGTTCACCGTCTGGTAGATCGACTTCCCGCTCTTCAGCCAGTCGACCAGCGTGAAGATCTTGTACGTCGATCCGACCTGGAAGCCGGCGGAGCCGCCGTGCGCCTTGTCGGCCGAGTAGTTGATCTCCGTGACGCCGGGCTGGTCCTGCGCGACGCCGTAGTCGGTGTTCTGCGCCATCGCGATGATGCGGCCGGTCTTCACCTCGCGGGAGACGACGGATCCGCCGATCTTCGTGAAGCGCGCCGTCGTGGGCACCTGCTCGCGCATCTGCTCCGCGGCGTTGCCCTGGATGTCCAGGTCGAGGGTCGTGTACACCTGCAGCCCGCCGCGCTTGAGCAGCGCGTCGCGGTCCGCTGCGGTCTCGCCGAATTCCTCGTTCGTGAGGATCTCGTTCTTCACGTAGTCGCAGAAGTAGGCGGCCGAGATCGGGTTCGCCTGGATGCAGCCGCTCGTGGAGGGCGTGATCGTCGGGGTGACCTCCGCGGCCGAGGCGGCGTCGTACTGCTCCTGCGTGATCTTCTGCTCCTTGAGCATGTTCCGCAGCAGGAGGTCGCGGCGCTCCTTGTTGCGCTCGAGGTTGTCCGGGTTGTCGATCTTGAAGACCTCGGGCGCGTTCACGGTCGCGATGAGGCTCGCGGCCTGCTCGAGGTTCAGGTCGGCGGCCGAGACGTTGAAGTAGTAGCGCGCCGCGGACTCGATGCCGTAGACGCGGCTGCCGAAGTTCGCGATGTTCAGGTACGCGAGGAGGATCTCGTTCTTGGAGTACTTCTTCTCCACCCCGATGGCCATCCGCATCTCCTTGAGCTTGCGGGGCATGTCGGGCTGGGTGGCCTCGGTGAACGCCTTGCGGCCCTCGGCCTGCGTGGCCTCGTCGGAGGAGTCGACCATGTTCTGGGCCTTCTGGACCAGGACGTTGCGGACGTACTGCATCGTGATGGTGGAGGCGCCCGACTGGACCTCCTTGTTCAGCACGTTCTGCGCGAGGGCGCGAGCGGCCGACAGCACGTCGACGCCGCCGTGCTCGTAGTAGCGGGGGTCCTCGGTCGCGATCGCGGCGTCCTTCGCGTACTGCGAGACGGCGTCCCACGGGACCTCCTCGCGATCCTGCGAGAAGAACTCGGCGAAGGGGACTTGGCTGTCGCCCTGCTTGGCGTAGAGCACCGTCTTCTGCGCGAGGTTGTCGATCTGCAGGTTGTCGGGGATGTCCTCGAACACGCCGATGGTGCTGTTGGCCGCGATGCCCGAGACGGCGATGGCAGGGGTCACCATGGCGGCGACGAGGACGCCGGCGATCGTGCTCATGCCGACGAGTCCGAGGAACGCGCCCAACCGGGTCGAGATGGTCAGGTCAGTTTTCCTCATAGTACGAATCTAACCCGCGCTCCGAGGCCCCACATCCGCCTCAGGGAGGGTCTCAGCTCCCCGTGGCCGAAATGTGATGCGTGCACTCACGATCAGGCCGCGTCGGCCTCCGCGCTGGCCAGATCGCGAACGGTGCGGAGGGTCCGGATGCGGTGCTCGAGGGTCGTGGACGACGGCGCGACGATCAGCTCGTCGGCCCCCGTGCTCGTGAGCAGGCGCTCGAGGCCGATGCGCACGGCCTCGGGCGAGCCGATGGCCTGGCGCCGGTTCCGCGCGCCGATGATCTCGCGCTCGAGGTCGCTGAACTCGTACGCGGCGGCCTCGGCGGGATCCACGGGCTGCGGCTTCCCGCCCATGCGCATGCGCAGGAACGTGATGCTGCCGGCGCGCGACTCGCGGTCCACGACCTCCGGGTCCTCGTCGGCGATGACGCTCACCGCGATGGCGCTGTGCGGCTCGGCGAGGTCGTCGCTCGGCTCGAAGCGCTCGCGGTACAGCTCGAGCGCCTGCTCGGTGCGGTCGCCGGCGAAGTGGTGCGCGAACGCGAACCGGATCCCGAGGGCCGCCGCGACCTGCGCGGAGTAGCCGCTGGATCCGAGCAGCCACATCTGCGGCCGGTCACCGAGCCCGGGCACCGCGGTGATGCCGCGCAGGGGGTTGTCGTCCGCCATGCCACCCGTGAAGAAGCCGACGAGGTCGACGAGCTGCTGCGGGAAGTCGTCGACTCCGAGGCCCGCCTCGCTGCGTCGGAGCGCCATCGCGGTGGCGCCGTCGGTGCCGGGGGCCCGGCCGATGCCGAGGTCGATGCGGTCGCCGTAGAGGGCGCGGAGGGTCCCGAACTGCTCGGCGACGACGAGCGGGGTGTGGTTGGGCAGCATCACGCCGCCGCTGCCGACGCGGATGGTGGAGGTGCGAGCCGCGATGCCCGCGAGGAGGACGGCCGGCGCGGAGCTCGCGATGCCCGGCATGCCGTGGTGCTCGGCGACCCAGAACCTCGAGTACCCGGCGGCTTCGGCCGCCTGCGCGAGGCGGATGCTGCCCGCGACGGCGTCGGCGTTCGTGCCGCCGAAGGGACGTGGGGCGAGGTCGAGGACGTCGACGGGCGTGCGTTCGAGGCGGGTCACCCCGGGGAGAACGGGCGGGGTCGGCGGCGCATTCCCCGGCCGGGGCGCGTTGCTAGGCTGCGGCCCTCATGGATCCCGCCGCCCCGCTCCCCCGTCGGCCGCGACGGCGGGCGGCGCCGTGACCGACAGGTCGCCCTGGGCCTCGGGCCGGGATCGCGAGCGGAGGCGCCTCCGCAGACGGCAGGCCGCCGTGCTCCTCCTCGCGTACGTCGCGCTGATCGGGCTGGTCACGCTCACGCCCGACAGCGTCGACCGCGGCGTGTACCCGTACCTGATGCGCGGCGTGCTGTTCGCGCAGCACCACGGGATCCCCGGGTTGCGCTACTCGATGATCGAGGAGGTCGCCAACGTCGCCATGTTCGTGCCGCTGGGCATGCTCGGCGTCCTCGCCTTCGGGACCCGGCGCTGGTGGGTCGTCGTGCTCGCGGGGACGGCCCTGTCGGCGTCGGTCGAGCTCGCGCAGGGTGCCTTCCTGCCAGCGCGCGTGGCGTCCGTCACCGACGTGCTGGCCAACGGCACGGGTGCGCTCGTCGGCGCGGCGGCAGCGGCGCTCGTCGCCGCCCGGACGCGACGACGCGGGCGGAACCGGTCGTGATCGGATCCGCCCGCGTCGGGTCGGGAGCGGCGCCTGGACTCAGGAGGCGCGTCGACGGCGGGCCGTCGCGATGCCCGCGGCTGCTGCCCCGGCGAGGAGGAGCCCCCCGCCGGTGATCGCGAGGCCGGTCGGCAGCGTGCCGCCGGTGACGGGGAGCACGCCGCTCTCCGCCGCGACGCGGGAGCTGGCGGGGACCACGGAGACGATGCCGCACCAGTGGTCGCCGGACGGGGCGGTCTGGTTGGCGCGCCAGGTGCCGGTCGCCGTCGTCGGCACGACGAGCGTGCCGGAGACGGAGCCGTCGGCAGCGGCGGTGACGGACGCGGCCGGGTCGCCGGCGACGGCGGGTGCGCCGGCCTCGGAGGACAGGCGGACGGCGACGGTCTCGCCGGCCACGAAGGATCCGGCGACTCCGGCGATCCGGACGGACTCACCGGGTGCGACGGCGGCCGGGGTGACCGACATGCCGCTGCAGGCGATGGCGGAGTCCTTAGGGACGTAGTTCTCCGCCTGGGCGGCGAGGGGGACGGAAACGGTGATCGCGAGCGCGACGAACGCGCCCGCCAGGGTCTTGGCGAGCATCTCGGGTGTGCCTTCTGTGATGCGCCCGGGACGGACGTGCGGGGGCACGACGGGTATCGCCTCGGGGCGGTGATGTCCGCGGCGCGCGATTTCGGGTCGACGCCTCCAGGCAGACAGCGGGTCGGGTAAACCCACGTTCGAGATGGTATCCGCGTCGGCGCTCCGCGAGGAGGCGCTCGGGCGGATAGGCCCCGGACTGGGGGCAACGGCCGCCCGGAGACGGCGGAAGGCCCCGAGGCGGATGCCTCGGGGCCTTCCATCGCGCGGCTCCCTGGGGGAGTCAGACGATGCGGGTGACGCGGATCAGACCGTGGTGCGCTGGCGACGGACCGTGGCGAGCACGGCGACGAGGGCTGCACCGAGCAGCAGCAGGCCGCCGCCGGTCCAGATGAGGACGACGGGCAGCTGGCCGCCCGTGACGGGGAGGCCGGCCGAGCCGTCGGCGGCGGAGCCGCCGGTCGACGTGCCGTTGCCGGCCGCCGCGACGACCGAGATCGTCGTGGAGACGGTGTTGCCGAGGGTGTCGGTGCCGGTCAGGGCGTAGGAGCCCGTGGCGGAACCGGCCGGCAGGGTGACGGTGACGCGGAGGCCGCCGGCGCTGGTGGAGTTCTTGGTGATGGAGTTGCTCGTCACGGCCATGGGGGCCGTGCGGTAGGAGGCCAGCGTGGCGTTGGCCGCGTCCTCACCGGTGATGGTGATGGTGACGGGGACGCTCGGGGCGAACGAGCCGTCGGCGAAGGTCAGGACGGTGCTCTGGCCGGGCGCGACGGTCGGGTCGCTGACGGTGACGCCGCCCTCGGGCGTGTACGGGTCCGCGTTGGCGGCGGTGGCGACGGTGAACGTCGCGGCGAGGGCGATGGCCGCCCCGGCGAGGATCTTCTTGAACATGTGGTTCCCCCAGTGTGAGTCAGTCGTGGTGCACAGGGGCCACAAGCGGACTCGGGTCCGCCGTCGATCATTCCCCCACCTAGGAGACTACTGGGCCTGGTCGCACGAGAGCGAGCGGAACTGTGTTGCGATCGTGTTAATCACGGGGGTCGTGACCATGGACAGGGGTGTGTCGGTCTTTTTGTCCCCCAGCGTGTCCACCGAGATGCGGACCTCCTGACCGGGCGAGAGCGTCACCTCGACCTGGGCGACAGCCCGACCGCCCACCACCTCGGGCTGGAACTGCGTCTCCTGGCCGTCGATCAGCACGCGCAGCGGCACCGTGCCGGGGGGCCCGTACACGGACACGCGCGTCTTGACGTCGCCGGGGGCCACGCCGTAGACGCCGCCGCCGGTGATCACGAAGGGCAGGCTGGCGGCGTCGGCGGGGGCGGTGGATCCGAGGATCACCTCGGTGCGGTAGTCCGGCCGGCCGTCGTCCCGGCACATCGCCATCGCCAGCGTGGTCTGCAGCGAGAGGAAGTAGTCCATCTTCGCGCCGGTCGAGTCGTTGAGGAACACGCCGAACACCGTCGACTCCTCGTTGTCCGTGGGCAGCGAGCCCTGGAACGTCGTGCCCTGGAGGGTCGCCTGCTCGTCGGCGCGGGAGTTCCAGATCAGGATGCGCCGCTCCTCGGCTGCATGCCCCAGCGCGGCGACGAGCGCGGCCGGGTCCACGTCGCCCGACGCGACCTTCGCGAACACCGAGTCGGCGACGCTGGCGAAGACCGCGTCCTGGACGTCGGGGTCCGGATAGCGGAGGTACACGTCGTGCAGGAGGAGGTCGACGGCGTCGTCGGAGCGGAGCACGTCGCCGGTGGCGAGCGTGATGGGGCCCGTGGCCTCGAGGAGGTACGAGAGCGCGACCGGGTCGATGCTGATCACGCCGTCGACCGTCTGCCCGTGCTTGAGACGCCACATCTCGGCGGCGAGCGGCGCGGCCTGGGGGAACTCGGGCGTGAGCGTCACGTCCTGCATGTAGCGACCGGTGATGGTGCCGTAGAGGCCGGCGGTCTGCGGATCCAGGGGCAGGGCCGGCTCCGCGAGCCGCGGGAAGGCGCGCGCGGAGTCCTGGCCGTCGAGCGAGAAGGCACCGTCGCCCGTGCGGACCAGCGCGAGTGCGCCGGGGATCCCGCCCGTGGAGCGCACCTCGGCGTTGTTCTGGAACATGAGCAGGTAGCTGCGGTCGCCGTCGGCGCCGAGCATTGCGGGCGCGAGGTCGGTGACATGGCGCACGACCGCGAGGGTCTCCGCCGCCGAGCCGACCGTCTCCTCCAGGCGCGCGACCGCGTCGGCCACCGGGCGGATCGTGCTGCCGGTGTCGATGGCCGTCACGTCGTCGAGGGCGGCGTCGAGCGCGTCGTCGGCCTGGCGGACGGGCTCCTGGGCGGCGAGGATCGGGTCGAGGTCGAGCCGGCCGTCCTTCGGCGTGAGGCTCGAGACGTCGATGGTGCCGGCGATCCCGACGACGGGCTGCAGCGCGTCGGCGCCGATGCGGTCGACGACGCCGGAGATCTCGCGGAAGGCGCGCAGGTTCGGGCCCACGAACGGGACGTGCTCGGTGACGGCCCAGACCGGATCCCCCGTGAGCGACACCGCGCGCGCCGAGTGGTCCCGGAGCTGCGCGACGTTCTCCGAGGCGCCGGCGGGATCGCCGGCGAGGAGGTCGCGCTGCACGGAGGACGCGAGCGGCACCGCCTGCTCGAGCTCGCCGCGGGCGAGGAGGGCGCGGGCGGCGACCCACACGATCCAGAGGACCAGGATGACGGCGACCGCTGCGCCGGCGACCCGGAGGATGCGGCCCCGCGTCCAGGGGCGTCGCCTCCGGGAGCGCCGCGACGGCTGCGGTGCGTCGGCGGCGGTGGCGGTGGTCACCAGGTGGACCCGCCGTCGGAGGAGATGCTGACGGCGTCCCCGGTGAGGAGCCAGACGTCGCTGCCCGCCGCCGAGAGGGCGACCGATCCGCTGGTGGGCACGGCCGCCGCGCAGCCGACGACGCTCACGTCGCCCGAGGCCGGGACGATGCGGCCGATGCTCGTCCCCGCGCAGGACTCCGCGGTGCCGGCGGTGAGGATCCCGTCCGGGCCGAGCGCGAGGGCGAGGGCGCCCGGGGCGTCGACCAGGCGGAAGTCGCCGCTCCCGGAGCGGACGTGCAGGGCGCCGGATCCGCAGAGCACCGCGGCCGCCTGGCCGCTGTCGACGACCTGGACGGCGTCGTCGCACGGCGCGTCACGGGAGCCCTGGATCAGCTGCACCGTGCCGGGTGCCGTCGGGTCGACGTAGGGGGTCGTCGCGGTGAGCGCGGGCGCGTCGCGCCAGAACTCGCCGCCCGTGAAGCTCTGGAGCGTGGTGCGGGAGCACGCCGCGGTCACGTCGGCGACGATGCTGCCCACGTCCGGGCTCTCGACCTGCAGCGCGAGGATCCGGCGCGCGTCGAAGGTGCCCGTCGAGCGCGTGTCCCACGTGCGGCCCGCGTCGATGGTGGTCTGGATGCGGGCGGGCTCGCCCGTGCATGACCCGCCGGTGGTCCGCCAGGCGACCTCGGCGTTCCCCGCGGCGAGGAAGACGGTGGGCGCGGCCACGGTCGTGCTCGGGACGGCGGTGGCGGTCGGCGCGGGCGTCGGCTCCGCGGCGGCGTCGGTGCTGGAGGCGGACGGCGCGGGCGCGGCGGTCCCCTGGTCCGCCGA
>NZ_QWGT01000127.1 GCF_003576405.1 Clavibacter lycopersici | reverse complement strand
GCTCGGCGGCCGCGACGGGCTCGGCGGCCGGGGCGGGCTCGGCGGCCGCGGGGGTCGCCTCGTCCGTGGAGGCGGGGGTCGCGTCGCCGGTCTCGGCGATCGCGGCGGCGTCGGGGGCCGCCTCGTCGGCGGGGACGGTGAGCCCCCGGGCTGCCTGGATCTCGGAGATCGCGGTCACGAGCTCGCCCTTCCGGAGCTTGGAGCCGCCCGGGATCCCGAGCTCGGAGGCGATGGCCTGGAGCTGGGAGACGCGGAGCGCGCTCAGGTCCGCGGTGGTGGCGCGGGTGTCGACATCGGTCATGTGCGTGGGTCCTTTCCCCGATCCGCCGGGACGAAGCCCGTGCGGAGGAGAGCCGATCGCGTGTGTCTCTGCGAAAGCGGCGGACGGTCTGATTCCGTCCGGAGCTGCTGTCGGGCACGAAGGCACGGGATCTTGCAGAGACGACAGCGGATGAGTGGTGAGAAGCGACCACCGGGACCGGATCTCCGACGCGCATGCGTGGATCCGTTGATTCCGGGGTCGCCAGGAGCCTAGCACCCGGCACCCCGCCCGCGGGGGGAACGGCGCGCCGGGTGCGGGATCCGCGCGATCCGGCTACGCGGCGGGCGCGGATCCCTCGTCGACGACCTGGACGGTGGAGCCCTTGACGTCGACGGCGAGCATGAGCGCGGTCCACGGGTTCGCGCTCCGCTCGGCGACGAGCTCGGCCGCCGTGAGGCGCTGGCCCGGGTCGCTGCCGAGCACGAGGAGCGACGGTCCGGCGCCGGACACGACGGCCGCGAAGCCGCGCTCGCGGAGCAGGTGCACGAGCTCGTTCGTCTCGGGCATCGCGGCGGCGCGGTAGTCCTGGTGCAGCCGGTCCTCGGTGGCGGCGAGCAGCAGCTCGGGGCTCTGGATGAGCGCGGCGATGAGCAGCGCCGAACGCGAGACGTTGAAGATCGCGTCCTCGTGCGGCACGGACTCGGGCTGCAGGCTGCGCGCGAGCGCGGTGGACATCGTGGCGACCGGCACCAGCACGAGCGGCGAGACGCCGCGGTGCACGGCGAGCTTCTTGTGCTGCGGGCCCTGCCCGTCGACCCATGCGATGGTGAGGCCGCCGAAGAGCGCGGGCGCCACGTTGTCCGGGTGGCCCTCCATCTCGGTGGCGAGGCGGAGGAGCGCGTCGGCGTCGATCTCCACGGTGCCGGCAAGGAGGCCCTGCGCCGCCATGATCCCGGACACGATGGCAGCTCCGGAGGAGCCCAGGCCGCGGCCGTGCGGGATCCGGTTCTCGGCGACGAGGTCGAGGCCCGGCATGGGCTGGCCGAACGCCTGGAACGTGTGGGCGATGGCCGTGACGACGAGGTTCGTCTCGTCGGTCGGCACCTCGCCCGCGCCCACGCCGCGCACGTCGACCGTGGCGCCGGGCGCGTCGCGCACCGTCACCGTGAGGTCGTCGTAGAGCGCGAGCGCGAGGCCGAGCGTGTCGAAGCCGGGGCCGAGGTTGGCGCTCGTCGCGGGCACGCGCACCTGCACGCGCCGCCCGACGGGGAGCGCCGAGATCATCGGACCGTCGGTCACGACGCGACCAGGTCGAGCACGCCCGCGATCTCGGCGATGTCGACCCCGACGCTCGTGGGGGCGACGTCCGAGCCGTCCGCCGTGCGGAGCGCCCACTGCGGGTCCTTGAGGCCGTGGCCCGTGACCGTGAGGACGACCGTCGCGCCCTTCGGGATCTGCCCGGCCTCGGCGCGCTCGAGGAGCCCGGCGACGCTGATCGCCGACGCGGGCTCGACGAAGATGCCGACCTCGGCCGAGAGGATGCGGTGCGCCTCGAGGATCTTCGCGTCCGAGATCGCGCCGAAGTAGCCGTCGGTGAGCAGCTGCGCCTCGAGGGCGAGCTTCCACGAGGCGGGGTTGCCGATGCGGATCGCGCTGGCGATGGTGTCGGGGTCCTTCACGATGGCGCCGTCGACGATGGGCGCGCTGCCCGCGGCCTGGAACCCGAACATGCGGGGCAGCTTGGTGGCGTTGCCCGCCTCGAGGTCCTCGCGGTAGCCGCGCGTGTAGGCGGTGTAGTTGCCGGCGTTGCCGACGGGGATGAGGTGGAAGTCGGGCGCGTCGCCCAGCACCTCGACGACCTCGAAGGCTCCCGTCTTCTGGCCCTCGATGCGGTCGTTGTTGACCGAGTTGACGAGGTGCACGGGGTAGTTGGCGCTGAGCTCGCGCGCGATGTCGAGGCAGTCGTCGAAGTTGCCGCGCACCTGGAGCAGCTGCGCGTCGTGGGCGACGGCCTGGCTGAGCTTGCCCATCGCGATCTTGCCCTCGGGCACGAGCACGGCAGCGGTGATGCCCGCGTGCGTCGCGTACGCCGCCGCCGATGCCGACGTGTTGCCGGTCGAGGCGCAGATGACGGCCTTCGCGCCGTGCTCGACGGCCTTCGAGATCGCCATCGTCATGCCGCGGTCCTTGAAGGATCCCGTCGGGTTCATGCCCTCGTACTTGACCCAGACCTTCGCACCCGTGCGGGCGGAGAGGGCGGGCGCGGGGATGAGCGGAGTGCCGCCCTCGCCGAGCGTGATGATCGGGGTGGCGTCCGTGACGTCGAGGCGGTCGGCGTATTCGCGGAGCAGTCCGCGCCATTGGTGGGCCATCAGGCTCCTTCTACTCGGAGGACGCTCGCGACTGCCGTCACCGCGTCGAGGTTCGACACCGCGTCGACGGTGGCCCGGAGGGCCGCGTCGGTGGCGCGGTGCGTGCCGATCACCAGGCTAGCGGTGGGCCGGTCGCCCGCCCCTCCCGCCACGGGGGCCTGGTGCGTGGTCTGCTCGAGCGTCTCCACGGAGACGCCCTGCTCGCTGAACAGGTGCGCGATGCGGGCGAGCACGCCCGGCTCGTCGGCCACCTGCAGCGTGATCTGGTACTGGGTCGTGATCGCGCCGACCGGCAGCGTCTCGAGGTCGGCGTGCGTCGACTCGGCGACGCCGGGGCCGCCGACGACGTGGCGGCGCGCGGCCGAGACGACGTCGCCGAGGACGGCCGAGGCGGTCTGCACTCCCCCGGCGCCCGCGCCGTAGAACATGAGGTCGCCCGCGGCCTCCGCCTCGACGAAGACGGCGTTGTTCGCGCCGTGCACGGCGGCGAGCGGGTGGTCGCGCGGCACGAGCGCCGGGTAGACGCGGGCCGAGACCGCGTCGCGGCCGGTGGCAGGGTCCGTGAGGCGCTCGCAGATGGCGAGCAGCTTGATCACGTACCCGGCCTTGCGCGCCGAGTCGAACTGCGCGGACGTGAGGCCCGTGATGCCCTCGCGGTGCACGGCCTCGACGGGCACGCGCGTGTGGAAGGCGAGGCTCGCGAGGATGGCGGCCTTCTGCGCGGCGTCGTGGCCCTCGATGTCGGCCGTGGGATCCGCCTCCGCGTAGCCGAGCTCGGTGGCCGTCGCGAGGGCCTCGTCGAAGCCGAGCCCGTGGGCGTCCATCTCGTCGAGGATGTAGTTCGTCGTGCCGTTGACGATGCCGAGGATCCGCTCGACCCGGTCGCCCGCGAGGCTGTCGCGCAGCGGCCGGATGATGGGGATCGCACCCGCCACGGCGGCCTCGTAGTAGAGCTGCGCGCCGACCTGCTCGGCCGCCTCGAAGAGCTCCGGGCCGTGCGTCGCGAGCAGCGCCTTGTTGGCCGTCACGACGTCCGCGCCCGAGGCGATGGCCGCGAGGATGTGGGTGCGGGCGGGCTCGATGCCGCCCATCAGCTCGATGACGATGTCGGCCCCGAGGATGAGCGACTCCGCGTCCGTGGTGAGCAGCTCGCGCGGCACCGAGGCGTCGCGCGGCGCGTCCCGGTCGCGCACCGCGATGCCCACGAGCTCGAGCCGGGCGCCCACGCGCTGCGCCAGCTCCTCGCCGTGCTCCCGCATGAGGCGCGCCACCTGGGTGCCGACCGAGCCGCAGCCCAGCAGGGCGACGCGCAGGTTCCGGTACTCGATCATCGTGCTCCGTTCACGTCGGGGGATGCGGCCACGGGCGTGCCCGCATCGCGCGCCAGCAGGTCGGCCTCGGTCTCGCCGCGGACGATGACGCGCGCCTGGCCGTCGCGCACGGCGACGACCGGCGGGCGGCCGATCCAGTTGTAGTTGCTCGCGAGCGCCCAGCAGTAGGCGCCGGTCGCGGGGACGGCGAGGAGGTCGTCGGCGCGCACGTCGCCCGGCAGGTAGTCGGCGAGGACGACGAGGTCGCCGCTCTCGCAGTGCTTGCCGGCGATGCGCACGAGCGCGGTGTCCGCGTCCGAGGAGCGTCCCGCGATGCGCACCGAGTAGTCGGCGCCGTAGAGGGCGGGGCGGGCGTTGTCGCTCATGCCGCCGTCGACGCTCACGTAGCGGCGGACGGCGGTCTCGGCCTCCTCGGCGACGCGCGGATCCTCGACGTCGCCCGTGGCGGAGGAGGCCTCGGCGACCTCGCCGTCGACGCCGCCGACGGTCACGAGCACGTCCTTGACCGTGCCCACGGTGTAGAGCGTCGCGGTGGACGGCCCGACGATGCTGCGGCCGGGCTCGACGGCGATGACGGGCACCGCGATCCCCCGGCGCGCGCACTCGTCGCCGACGATGCGCGTCAGCCGCCGCGCGATCTCGTCGACCGGCACCGGCCGGTCGACCGACGTGTAGGCGATGCCGAAGCCTCCGCCGAGGTTGAGCTCGGGCACGGCGCCGTCCGCGAGGAGCCGCTCGTGCAGGTCCAGGAGCCGGCGGGCGGACTCGACGAACGCGTCCGTCTCGAAGATCTGGCTGCCGATGTGGGCGTGCAGGCCGGTGAAGGAGAGGGACGCGTGCGCGCGGATGCGGGCGACGACGCCGGGCGCGTCCGGCAGCGTGATCCCGAACTTCTGGTCCTCGCGCGCGGTCGCCAGGTACTCGTGCGTGTGGGCGTGCACGCCGCTGTTCACGCGGAGGCGCACGGCCTGGACGCGACCGTGGGCGGCGGCCGCCGCGGCGACGCGCTCGACCTCGACCTCGCTGTCGATGACGATCTGACCGATGCCCGCACCCACCGCGCGGTCGATCTCGGCGACCGACTTGTTGTTGCCGTGGAAGCCGAGGCGGGCGGGATCCGCGCCGGCCGCGAGCGCGACGGCCAGCTCCCCTCCGGAGCACACGTCGATGTGGAGGCCCTCCTCGACCATCCAGCGGGCCACCTCGATGCTGAGGAACGCCTTGCCCGCGTAGTAGACGCGGGCGTTCGTGCCGACGGCGGCGGCCTCGCGGTCGAATGCGGCGAGCGTGCCGGCGGCGCGGGCGCGGACGTCGTCCTCGTCCATCACGTACAGCGGCGTGCCGTAGCGCGCGGCGAGCTCCGTGACGGACACCCCGGCGATGCGGATGGCGCCGTCGCCGCCGCGGGCGGATCCGCGCGACCAGACGGCCGGATCCAGCGCGTTCGCGTCGTCGGGCGGCCGCAGCCAGGACGGGGCCAGCGGGTTCGCGGTCACTCGGGTCACCTCTTCGGGCGCGGGGCGGACGTGCGGGATGGCGAGCGGACCCGGTGTGGTCCCTGGAGCCGAGGGGGGCGGTGCGAGCCATCCTACCGAGGCCCGGACGGGCCCCCGCCCATGTGACGGCGGCCTCCGGGCGACGCCGCGGTCGGCTATCCGCAGCTGCCGGTGACCCCGAGCGAGTCGCGCGTCAGCTTCACCGACGACGACTGCACGGTCATCGACGCGCGCCCGTCGGCGATGGTCACGTCCTGCACCTGGACGCCCGCGGGGAGGTACTGCGCGACGCACACGGGGTAGGTGATGTCGCGGATCCCCTGGATGGTCTGCGCGAGGTCGACCTTCAGCGACCCCGCCTGGAGCTCGACCTCGGCGGGCGTGATGACGACGGTCGAGCCGTCGCGCAGCACGGGCTCCGCCGCCACGGTGTAGCCGAGCGTGAGGCCGAGGACGCTCGTGGAGCCGGAGTAGCCGAGCGTGCCGTCGCCGAAGCGCAGGTCGGGCGGCGTGCCCGCGGTCTTGGCGAGGAGGGCGCTCGCGGGATCCTGGTCCATCGACACGGTGGCGACGACGTTCCCCACGGTGCGCTCCTGGTCGGTGGGCACGTCGGTCGCGACGATGTGCGCCTGGAACGGCGTGCCGTCGGCCTGGAGGTTCGGGCCGTCGAGCACGACCCGGTCGAGCGTGCCGCGGATGAGCTGCGGGATGACCCAGTCGCCCTCGATCGCGACGTTGACGCGCCCGGTGATCTGGCCGGGCAGCTGGTCGGCGATCTGCTTCTCCGCCTGGTCCTGCGCGACGCCGCGCACGGTCTGGTCGATGATCCGCAGCCCGAAGGCGAGCCCGACGCCGATCACCGCGAGGACGAGGAGCCAGATGAACACGGTGCCGCCGCGCGGACCGCGGCGACGCCGCCTGGCCTCCCGCGGGTCGCGGCGCTCGGGCGCCTCGAAGACCTCCGTGCCGAGGAACCGACCCGCCATGATCCGCTCCCCTACATGCGCTCGGGGGCCGAGACGCCCACGAGGTCGAGTCCGTTGGCGACCACCTGCCGCACCGCGTCGTTCAGCCAGAGGCGCGTGCGGTGCAGGTCGGTGACCTCCTCGTCGCCGCGCGGCACCACCCGGCAGCTGTCGTACCAGCGGTGGTAGGAGCCCGCGAGCTCCTCGATGTAGCGGGCGACCCGGTGCGGCTCGCGCAGCTCCGCGGCCTGGGCCACGATGCGCGGGAACTCCTGCAGGAGGCCGAGGAGCGCCGACTCGGTCGGGTGCGTGAGCAGCTCCGGCGCGAAGGCCGTGCGCTCGACCCCGGACGCGGCCGCGTTGCGGTCCACGGCGCAAGTGCGCGCGTGGGCGTACTGCACGTAGAAGACGGGGTTGTCGTTCGTGCGCTTGCCCAGCACCGCGAGGTCGATGTCGAGGTTCTGATCCGCGGAGGAGCGCACGAGGGAGTAGCGCCCGGCGTCGACGCCGACCGCGTCGACCAGGTCGTCGAGCGTGACGATGGTGCCGGCGCGCTTGCTCATCTTCACGGGCTCGCCGTCGCGCAGCAGGTTGACCATCTGGCCGATGAGGATCTGCAGGTTGACGCCCGGGGTGTCGCCGAACGCCTCGGCCATCGCCATCATGCGGCCGACGTAGCCGTGGTGGTCCGCCCCCAGCATGATGATGTTCTGCTCGAAGCCGCGCTCGCGCTTGTCGAGGTAGTAGCCGAGATCGCCCGAGATGTAGGCGGGCTCGCCGCTGGAGCGGATCACGACGCGGTCGCGGTCGTCGCCGAAGGTCGTGGTGCGGAGCCAGACGGCGCCGTCCTCCTCGAATACGTGGCCGAGCTCCTTGAGGCGCGAGACCGCGCGGTCGACGGCGCCCGACTCGTGCAGCGAGTCCTCGTGGAAGAAGACGTCGAAGTCCACGCCGAAGTCGTGCAGCTTCTGCTTGATCTCCCCGAACATCAGCTCGGTGCCGTGCTTGCGGAACACCTCCTGCTGCTCCTCGCGGGACAGCGCGTCGATGTCGCCGTCGAACTCGGCCACCACGCGCTCGGCGATCTCGCCGATGTAGGCGCCGCCGTAGCCGTCCTCGGGGGTCTCCTCGCCGAGGTGGCTCGCGAGGAGGCTGCGGGCGAAGCGGTCGATCTGGGATCCGTGGTCGTTGAAGTAGTACTCGCGCGTGACGAGCGCGCCCTCGGCCTGGAGGATGCGCGCCAGGCTGTCGCCGACCGCGGCCCAGCGCACGCCGCCCAGGTGGATGGGGCCGGTCGGGTTCGCGGAGACGAACTCGAGGTTGATGCGGATCCCGTCGAGCGTCGTGCCCCGGCCGTACGCCTCGCCCTGCTCGACGATGGTGCGCGCGAGGGCGCCGGCCGCGGCAGCCTCGAGCGTGATGTTGATGAAGCCGGGACCCGCGACGTCGACCTTCGCGACCTGCGGCAGCTCGCCGAGCGCCGCGGCGATGTCGGCCGCGATGGCGCGCGGGTTCTCGCCGAGCGGCTTCGCGATCCGCATGGCGATGTTGGTGGCCCAGTCGCCGTGGTCGCGGTTGCGCGGGCGCTCGAGCACGACCATGTCGGGGCTGAGCGCGAGGGCGTCGCCGCCGGGTCGTCGTCCTGCCGTCCGGGCCACGATGTCGAACAGTGCGCCGGTCAGGTCAGGGGTCGTCATGGGGATCGATCCTACCGGCGGGCGCGACCCGCCCCGCCCGGCCCCCGCGCCCGCGCCCGCGCCCGCGCGACG
>NZ_QWGT01000126.1 GCF_003576405.1 Clavibacter lycopersici | reverse complement strand
GTCCTCGAGGGCGCCCTGCACGGTGCGGAGCCCGGGCTGCTTGGCCCAGCCGGCGAAGCCGGTGCCGTCGTACGCGACGTCGAGGCGGAGGCGCGCGCCGCCCGCGGCCGCGTCGCGGTCCGTCATCGGCCGGCGGATCCCCGGGGGCGCGTCATGCCGACCTCGCGCTCGAAGACCACGGTGCGGCTCGACTGTGTGAAGCCCAGGTGCTCGTACAGGTCGAGCGCGCCGGTCGGGCTGTCGGAGTCGACGTCGAGCACCGCGCGGTCGAGGCCCTCGGCGCGGAACGCGGCGAGGGCGGCGGACAGGAGCGCCTGCGCCAGCCGGCGCCCGCGGAACTCGCGGCGCACGCCGACGAGGGCGACGTACGCGGACGAGTAGCCGGCCGCCTCCCAGTTCTGCGGGTGGATCTCCGTCATCGCGAACCCGGCGACCTGCGCGTCCGCGTCGTCGCCCGTGACGGCGATGACCGAGAGGTCGTCACGCGCGGTCGGCAGCGACAGGAATGCCTCCCACCGCTCGACGCTGATGGGCTCGGATCCCCAGTGGTCGCGGAACACGTCGTTCTTCGCGAGCCGGGCGCGCTCCCACCACTCCCGCGTGACGGGGATCAGCCGGAGGCCCTCGGGCGCCGGCACCTCGGGGAGCTCGGTCGCCAGGTCGCGGTGCATCTCGATGAAGTATCGGCTGGGCGTGAAGCCGCGCGAGGTCGCGAGCGCGGTCGCCCCGGCGACGTCGTCGGGGAACTCGATGCCCATGCGCGTGGGCACCGGACCCTCGACGTGATCCGCGGGCTGCGCGACCTCGAGCGCCTGCGTGGCTCGGGCGACCTGCCAGTCGAGCAGGCGCCCGCCGATGCCGCGACGGCGGAGGTCCGGGCGGACGCCGCCGGAGATGTGGCCGCGCACGACGCTCTCGTCGTCGGGCTTGACGATCGCGGATCCCTCGGCGGCGAGGCGGCCGTCCGCGTCGACGGCCACGATCGCGTCCCGCGACAGGTCGACGTAGGAGAACCCCATGGACATCGCGACCTCGTCGCGCGTGGGGCGGTGGTCCGGGTGGTCGGCGTCGGCCAGGAGGCCCTGCAGCTCGACGAGGGCGTCCACGTCGTCGGGGGACGCGGCGCGCCAGGTGATGCCGTCTGGTCCCTCGGGCAGCGGGATGGGGGCGTCGTCCGGCATGGTCGTGCTCGTGTCGGTCATCCGTCCAGGGTACCGGGGCCCGCCGCTCCGGACCCGGCGTCCCCGTACGCACGAGAGCCCCCGACGCGCAGGGCGTCGGGGGCTCTCGTGATGGTGCGGTGCTACTTGTCGGACTTCTCCGCGGCGTCGGCCTCGACCTCGGCGGCGGCCGCGTCGGTCGTCTCCGCGGGGGTCTCGTCGGTGTGCTCGACCGCGTCGGTCTCCTCGACCGGCACGTCGGACTCCGTGGGCTCCGCCTCGGCGACCGGGGCCGCGGCGGCGGGAGCCGTCGCGGTCGTGGTGCGCGAGGAGCGCACCTTCGGGGTCACGGGCTCGAGCACGAGCTCGATCTGCACCATGGGGGCGTTGTCGCCCTTGCGGAAGCCGAGCTTCGTGATGCGGGTGTAGCCGCCGTCGCGCTCGGCGACGAGGGGCGCGATCTCCGTGAAGAGCTCGTGCACGACGCTCTTCGAGGGGATGATCCCCATGACGCGGCGGCGGGCGTGCAGGTCGCCGCGCTTGGCGAACGTCACGAGGCGCTCCGCGACGGGACGCAGGCGCTTGGCCTTCGTCTCGGTCGTCTTGATGGACTTGTGCTCGAAGAGGCTCTGGGCCAGGTTCGCGAGCATGAGGCGCTCGTGCGCCGGGCCGCCTCCGAGGCGGGGACCCTTGGTGGGCTTGGGCATGGTCTTGTCTCCGTAAGTGTCGAAAGAAGGCGTCGGGCCGGGGCCGGACGGATCAGTTGGTGGTGGTCTCGTCCTCGTCGTAGCTGTAGTAGTGCGCGCCGTCGAAGCCGGGGACGGCGTCCTTCAGCGACAGACCGAGCTCGACCAGCTTGTCCTTGACCTCATCCACCGACTTCTGTCCGAAGTTGCGGATGTTCATGAGCTGCGTCTCCGAGAGGGCGACGAGCTCGCTGACGTTGTTGATGCCCTCGCGCTTGAGGCAGTTGTACGACCGCACCGAGAGGTCGAGGTCCTCGATGGGCATCGACAGCTCGGAGCTGAGGACGGCGTCGACCGGCGCGGGGCCGATCTCGATGCCCTCTGCGGCCGAGTTGAGCTCGCGCGCCAGGCCGAACAGCTCGGTGAGCGTGCGACCGGCGGACGCGATCGCGTCGCGCGGCGTGATGGCGGACTTCGTCTCGACGTCGACCACGAGGCGGTCGAAGTCGGTGCGCTCGCCGGCACGGGTGGCCTCGACGCGGTAGGTGACCTTGAGCACGGGCGAGTAGATCGAGTCGACCGGGATCTGGCCGGCCTCGCTGAACTCGCTGCGGTTCTGGGTCGCGGAGACGTAGCCGCGGCCGCGCTCGATCGTCAGCTCCAGCTCGAACTTCGCCTTCTCGTTGAGCGTGGCGATGACGAGCTCGGGGTTGTGGATCTCGACGCCCGCGGGAGCGGAGATGTCGGCGGCCGTGACCTGGCCGGCACCCTGCTTGCGCAGGTACGCGGTGATCGGCTCGTCGTGCTCGCTGGAGACGACGAGGCCCTTGATGTTGAGGATGATCTCGGTCACGTCCTCCTTCACGCCGGGGACGGTGCTGAACTCGTGCAGCACGCCGTCGATCCGGATGCTGGTGACAGCCGCGCCGGGGATGGACGAGAGGAGCGTGCGGCGGAGCGAGTTGCCGAGCGTGTAGCCGAAGCCGGGCTCGAGCGGCTCGATGACGAACCGCGAGCGGAACTCCGAGATCTGCTCCTCGGTGAGGGTGGGGCGCTGCGCAATGAGCACTGTGTTGTTTCCTTTCGGCGAGGCGTCCGCTATATGACGCCTGCGATGCCCCCCGGATGGCGGCCCGGGCGGGTAGTGAATTGGTCGAACGGACACACGGCGGATCGGCCGACGCCGTCCCCTCCTGGTGGAGCGGGACGGCAGCGGCCGATCAGCGCGAGCTAGACGCGGCGGCGCTTGGGCGGGCGGCAGCCGTTGTGCGCCTGCGGGGTGACGTCGTTGATCGAGCCCACCTCGAGGCCGGCGGCCTGGAGCGAGCGGATCGCGGTCTCGCGGCCGGAGCCGGGTCCCTTGACGAACACGTCGACCTTCTTCATGCCGTGCTCCTGCGCCTGGCGGGCGGCCGACTCGGCGGCGAGCTGCGCGGCGAACGGCGTCGACTTGCGCGAGCCGTTGTAGCCGACGACGCCCGAGGACGCCCAGCTGATGACGGCACCGGTCGGGTCCGTGATCGAGACGATGGTGTTGTTGAAGGTGCTCTTGATGTGGGCCTGGCCTACGGCGATGTTCTTCTTGTCCTTGCGGCGCGGCTTGCGAACAGCCGACTTGGGTGCTGCCATGGAATTCTCCTGTGTCTACGGGTGGCGAGGCGCGGGCCGAGGCCTAGCGCGCCTTCTTCTTGCCGGCTACGGTGCGCTTCGGGCCCTTGCGGGTACGAGCGTTGGTCTTCGTGCGCTGCCCGTGGACAGGGAGGCCGCGGCGGTGGCGGATGCCCTCGTAGCTGCCGATCTCGACCTTGCGGCGGATGTCGGCGGCCACCTCGCGGCGGAGGTCGCCCTCCACCTTGAAGTTCCCGTCGATGTAGTCGCGGAGGGCGATGAGCTGGTCGTCGCTCAGGTCCTTGACGCGGATGTTCTTGTCGATGCCGGTGTCCTCGAGGGTCTTGACGCTCGAGGTGCGGCCGACGCCGTAGATGTACGTGAGTGCGATCTCGACGCGCTTGTCGCGCGGGAGGTCGACGCCTGCTAGACGTGCCATTGAGGCTTCTCCTGGTGATGGGTGGAGGTCTGCAGCAGAGCCTGTGCATCGGCCTCCGACCGATGGTGTCCCCCGGATCCTCGCGGACCCCGGATTCCGGCGCTGCTGTCGTTCTTCTTCAGGTGGTGCGGTGGTGCCGTGCGATCGTGCTGACTAGCCCTGGACCTGCTTGTGTCGCGGGTTCTCGCAGATGATGCGCACGCGGCCGTTGCGTCGGATGACCTTGCACTTCTCGCAGATCCTCTTGACGCTGGGGTTGACCTTCATGATGCTTCCTTGCTTTCGTTCTCGCTGGCCTCGTGCCGCCGCGGATGCGGGGCCGTTCCTTCGCAGCAGGCCTACTTGTAGCGGTAGACGATCCGGCCGCGCGTGAGGTCGTACGGGCTCAGCTCCACGATCACGCGGTCCTCGGGGAGGATGCGGATGTAGTGCTGACGCATCTTGCCCGAGATGTGGGCGAGGACCTTGTGCCCGTTGCTCAGCTCAACGCGGAACATCGCGTTCGGCAGAGCTTCGACAACTCCGCCTTCGATCTCGATGACGCCGTCTTTCTTGGCCATATACTCACTGTCGCTAGAGGTGGTGTCTGCTGTTCGTGCGGATGCGCATCATGGTGAGGCGCAGGTGCAGCGGGCACGCCGGGAGGCGGCCGAGCACCAACGGTCTAGAGTACGGCATCCCCGGGCGTGTCGCAATTCTCCCCGCGTGTCGCGGCCGGATCCGCGGATCCTGCGCTAGCGGGACGCACGACGGGCCGGGCGGTCGCCCGCCCGGCCCGTGCCGGTCCTGCTGCTGGCGTCCGCTACGCGCGGTGGCGCGGGGCGCTGCGGCGGTCGGCCTGCGCGGCGTCGACGAGGGCGACGAGCTCGGCGGTCAGCGGGTGCTGGTCCTCGAGGCCCGTGACGCGGCGCACGAGGTCGGCGGCCGTGTCCGTCGCGAGCAGCCCCTGCAGCTCGAGCGCCTGCGGGTCGCCGGCGGGGTCGAAGCGGAGCGCCTGGCCCATCGCGCGCACCAGGGCGTCGTTCGGGAGGCCGCGCTCGGCGAGCTGCGACGCGGGGCCGACGAAGCGCTCCTCGCGGGAGAGCTTGCGCAGCGGCTGGCGGCCGACGCGCTCGACGGTGTCCGCGAGCGCCGCATTGGCGAAGCGGGCGAGGTTCTTCTCGCGGTAGGCCGCCTGCTCGGCCTCGTCGAGGCCGTGCTTGGCGACGAGCAGCGCGCTCGTCTCCTCGAGCACCTGGCGCACCTCGTCGGCGACCTCGGGGATCGCCATGGCGTCCGACTGGCTCACGGCGCCGCGCGCGTAGCCGTGGTACGCGACGGTCGCGTGGCCCGTGTTCACCGTGAAGAGCTTGCGCTCGATGTAGGGCGCGAGGTCGTCGACGAACGTGGCGCCCGCGATCTCGGGCACCGCGTCGCCGAAGGGCGTGCGCTCCACGACCCACTCCGAGAAGTCCTCGACGGTCACGTCGAGGCCCGCGGCGGGATCCTGGTTCGGCACGATCCGGTCCACCGCCGTGTTCGCGAAGACCGCGCGGGTGAGCGCGGCGGTGTCGTCGCCGAGCGCCGTCTCGATCTCGGCGCGGAGGGTGTCCGTCGCGTTGATCGCGTTCTCGCACGCCATGACGGCGACGGGGCCGAGATCCGCCGAGCGCGCACGGAGCCCGGCGGCGATCGCGGGGGCGACGAAGCGGAGGATGGCCGGCCCCACTGCGGTGGTCACGACGTCGGCCGTCGCGATCTCCTGGATGAGCGCATCGCCGTCGGCCGCGCTGTCGATCGCGCGGAAGCCGGTGACGGTCCAGTCGCGCGCGTGCGGGCCGACCTCGGTGACGCGGTAGGAGTCGGCGGAGGCGAGGTGCCCGATGAGCTCGGCGTTGACGTCGGCGAAGACGACCTCGTAGCCGGCCTCGTGCAGGATCAGCCCGACGAAGCCGCGGCCGATGTTGCCGGCGCCGAAGTGGACGGCCTTCACGCCTCGTTCACCTCGGCCAGGAGGGCGTACAGGGCCTCGGCGTCGGGGGCGTCGAGGAGCTTCTGCACCTCGTCGTCGTCGCTGAAGATGATGGCGATCTTGCTGAGGATCTCGAGGTGGCCGTTGTCCTTGCCGGCGATGCCGACGACGAAGCGCACCTCGTTGCCCGCCCAGTCGATGGGGGCGTCGTAGCGGACGAAGGAGAGCGCCGAGTCGAGGATCGTGTCCTTGCCCTCGTTGGTGCCGTGCGGGATGGCGAGCAGGTTGCCCATGTAGGTCGAGACGCTCTTCTCGCGCTCGAGCATGAACCCCTCGTACTCGGGGGTGACGGCGCCCGCGGCGACGAGGATGCCCGCCGCCTCGGCGATGGCCTCCTCCACGCTCGACGCGGTGCCGCCGACGCGGATCTGGGCGGGTTCGAGGACGTTCGACATGGTGCTCCTGACGTGTAGTGCGTGATGCGGGGGCCGGGCGGTGCCTTCCAGCATGGCCCGGCCCCCGCGACTGCGGTGGTGCGGCGGGTCCGCCTCGACGGCGGACCCGGGGGATCAGCCCTCCGAGCGCTGCTTCTGGACCAGCTCCACGATCTCGTCGTAGCGCGGCGAGTTCATGAAGTTGTCGACGGAGACGTGCTCCGAGGACGGGCTCTTCTGGCGGGCGCGGTCGGTGAGCTCGCGCTGCGTGATCACGAGGTCGGCCGTGCCGTCGAGGGCCGCGATCGCCTTGTTGACGACCGTGACGTCGGTGACGCCGGCCTTCTTCATCTTGTTGCGGAGGACCGAGGCCCCCATGGCGGACGAGCCCATGCCTGCGTCGCAGGCGAACACGATGTCCTGGATGCGGGTGGCCGTGGCCGTGCCGCCGTCCGTGCCCGTGGCGCTGGCGCCGTCGGCGAGGCCGCCGACCGTGCCCGCGGTGCCGGTCTCGGCGCCGAGCCCGGAGAGGATCGAGGACTCCTTGCCCTTGTTGGCCTGCGTGGCCTGGACCGCGGCGCCGAAGTCGCCGTCGCCCTTCTTGCCGGTGCGGAGGATGACCGCCGCGATGACGAAGGTGACGGCCGCCGAGATGATGACCGAGAGGATCACGCCGGGGAAGCTGTTGCGCTCGGTCTGGCCGAGCACGGCGATGATGCTGCCGGGCGAGGCGGGGCCGCGGAGGCCCGAGCCGAACGCGACGTTGGTCGCGACGCCCGAGGCGCCACCCGCGATGACCGCGAGGAACAGGAGCGGCTTGGACAGCACGTACGGGAAGTAGATCTCGTGGATGCCGCCGACGAACTGGATGAGGATCGCGCCGGGGGCCGTGCTGCGGGCGACGCCCACGCCGAAGATCGTGAAGGCGAGGAGCACACCGAGACCGGGGCCGGGGTTCGCCTCGAGCAGGAACAGGATGCTCTTGCCGGTGCGGGTCGCCTCCTCGGTGCCGAGGGGGGTCAGGATGCCCTGGTTGATGGCGTTGTTGAGGAACAGCACCTTCGCCGGCTCGATCACGATGCTCGTGAGGGGCAGCAGGCCGTTGTCGACGAGGAAGCCGACGCCGCCGCCGAGCACCGACGTGATGCCGCGGATCACCGGGGTGAGGCCGAAGTAGGCGCCGATCGCGAAGATCGCGCCGAGGATGCCGGCGGAGAAGTTGTTGACGAGCATCTCGAAGCCGGGGCGGATCCGGTCGATCCAGAGGCGCTCGATGACCTTCAGCAGGTACGCCGCGAGCGGGCCCGTGATCATGGCGCCGAGGAACATCGGGCTGCCGCCGTCGAAGTACGGGGTGCCCACCGTGCCGACGATGACGCCCATGGTCGCGATGCTCGCGACCACGCCGCCGCGCGCGTCGTAGACCATGCGGCCTCCGGTGTTCGCGATGAGCAGCGGGAGGAGGAAGTACAGCACGGGCGCGACGAGGCCGGCGAGCTGCTCGTTGGGCAGGTAGCCGTCCGGGATGAACAGGGCCGTGAGCAGGCCCCAGGCGATGAACGCCGCGATGTTCGGCATGATCATGCCGCTGAGGAACGTGCCGAACTTCTGCACGCCGAGCCGCACGGACTGTCCCGTGCTGCGGGTGGGTGACGTCGTCGTCATGGGGGTGGTGCTCCTGTCGGGATGGGCGGCGGGCCTGCTGTCGGCCCGCCGGGCTGCGGTGGTGAGGGGGTGGATCGAGCTGGTCGGTCGGGTGCGGGTCAGACGGTGGCGGGCGCCGATGCTGCGGTGACCGCGGCGCGCGCCTCGACGGCGCTGTCGGCGGCGAGGGCGACGGCGGCCAGGGCCTCCGCCTCCTCGCGCGTGTGGAGGGCGAGCTCGGCGCGCACGTCGGCGAGGGCCGCGGGCGACATCGAGAGGCTGGTGGCGCC
>NZ_QWGT01000125.1 GCF_003576405.1 Clavibacter lycopersici | reverse complement strand
CTCGACCTGGCCGTCCGCCGGGCGCTCGATCCGCTCCGCCCGGCCCTCGCCGCCACCATCGGCTGACCGGCGGGGCGCGTCCCGGCACGGGCCGCGGCGGACCAGGATGGGCGCATGACCGCCGACGCCGTCCCGCAGCCCGACCACTCCGTCCTCGCGTCCTCGTTCGGGTCGGTGGCCGACCAGTACGACCGCGTGCGCCCCGGCTACCCCGACCAGGCCGTCGACTGGATGCTCCCGGCCGGCGCCCGCCGCGTGGTGGACCTCGGCGCCGGGACCGGGAAGCTCACCCGCCTGCTCGCCGCGCGCGGCCTCGCAGTCACCGCGGTGGAGCCCGACGCCCAGATGCGGCGGGTCCTCCGGGCGTCCGCGCCGGAGGTCGACGTGCGCGCGGGCAGCGGCGAGGCGCTGCCCCTCGGCGACGGCGAGGAGGACGCCGTCCTGGTCGCGACAGCGTGGCACTGGATGGACCCGGGCACCGCCGCCCGCGAGGCCGCGCGCGTCCTCCGCCCGGGCGGACGGCTCGGCATCGTCTGGAACGTCCTCGACAGCGAGGTCGACTGGGTCCGCGAGCTCGACGTCCTCCTCCACCCCGGCACCCGACCCACCGGCCGCGTCACGGAGCCCGGCCCGTTCCCCGGCTTCGGCCCGGTCGAGCACGCGTCCTTCCCGCACCTGCACCGCGTCACCCCGGAGGACGTGGTGGGCTTCGCCGGATCCATCAGCCGGATCATCGTGCTCCCCGACGACGAGCGCGCCCGCGTCCTCGACGACATCCGGACGCTCCTCGCCGGCCACCCGGACACGAGCGGCCGCGACGCGCTCGAGCTCCCGTGGCGCGCCGACGCCTACCGCGCAGAGCTCGGCGGCTAGGCACGGCCGTGCGCGCCCGGTCCCACCACGGCGGCGCGCTAGGATCTGTGTCACAGGCGCCGATCCGGCCATCACCGGGGAGCCTTCGGAAGAAAGCCGCGAAGGACACGGCGAGTAGAACCGAACGGGTCGGGCCCGTCATCGCCTCAGGAGAGTGGCCGCGCGTCGCGTGGCAAGCGGGGTGGTACCGCGCTCGGGGATCCGCACATGGGATCCGGGCGTCCTCGCGGAGAGCCCGACGCCGCAGGAGATGCCATGACCTACCCCCGTCCCGTCCCCGACGACCCGGGCGCGCCCGACCAGGTCGCCGCGAGCCCGCGCTTCCCGGACGTCGAGAAGGGCATCCTCGCGTTCTGGAAGCGCGACGACACCTTCCGCGCCTCGGTCGAGCAGCGCGAGGGATGCGACGAGTGGGTCTTCTACGACGGCCCGCCCTTCGCCAACGGCCTGCCGCACTACGGGCACCTCCTCACCGGCTACGCGAAGGACGCCTTCCCGCGCTTCCAGACCATGCGCGGCAAGCAGGTCCACCGCCGCTTCGGCTGGGACACGCACGGCCTCCCCGCCGAGCTCGAGGCGATGCGCCAGCTCGGGATCACCGAGAAGAGCCAGATCGAGGAGATGGGCGTCGAGGAGTTCAACGCCGTCGCCCGTCGCTCGGTGCTCGAGTACACGGGCGAGTGGGAGGACTACGTCACGCGCTCGGCCCGCTGGGTCGACTTCGAGGACGACTACAAGACGCTCGACCTCGACTTCATGGAGTCGGTGATCTGGGCGTTCAAGCAGCTGCACGACAAGGGCCTCGCCTACGAGGGCTTCCGCGTGCTGCCGTACTGCTGGCACGACCAGACCCCGCTGAGCAACCACGAGCTGCGGATGGACGACGACGTCTACCGCATGCGCCAGGACCAGTCGGTCACCGTCACGTTCCCGCTCGTCGGCGCCAAGGCCGAGTCGCTCGGCCTCACCGCCGTGCGCGCGCTCGCCTGGACGACCACGCCCTGGACCCTGCCCACCAACATGGCGCTCGCGGTCGGGCCCGACATCACGTACGCCGTGGTCCCCGCCGGTCCCGCGGGCACGCCCGACTCCGAGGCGCCCGACTCCCTGCCGCGCGCGTCGTCCCTGCAGCTCGCGGCCGAGGTGCTCGGGTCCGAGTACCTCATCGCCCAGGACCTCGTGGGGAACTACGCGAAGGACCTCGGCTACGCGTCCGCCGAGGACGCGCGGGCCGCCGTCTCCCGCACCGTGCTCGGCCGCCAGCTCGAGGGCGTCTCCTACGACCGCCTCTGGGACTTCTACGCCGACACCGAGCGGTTCGGCACGGAGAACGCGTGGCAGGTGCTCGTCGCCGACTACGTCACGACCACCGACGGCACCGGCATCGTCCACCAGGCCCCGGCCTACGGCGAGGAGGACCAGCAGGTCTGCGCCGCCGCCGGGATCCCCGTGATCCTGTCGCTCGACGAGGGCGGGCGCTTCGTCGACACCGTCCCCGAGGTCGCCGGCGAGCTGTGGTCGGACGCGGGCAGGACGCTCACGCGCATGCTCAAGGCGCAGGGCCGCCTCATCCGCCAGGCCAGCTACGAGCACTCGTACCCGCACTGCTGGCGCTGCAAGAACCCGCTCATCTACAAGGCCGTCTCCAGCTGGTTCGTGCGCGTCACCGACTTCCGCGACGACATGGTGCGCCTCAACCAGGACATCGAGTGGACGCCCGAGAACGTCAAGGACGGCCAGTTCGGCAAGTGGATCGGGAACGCGCGCGACTGGTCGATCAGCCGCAACCGGTTCTGGGGCAGCCCCATCCCGGTGTGGAAGAGCGACGACCCGGCCTACCCGCGGATCGACGTGTACGGCAGCCTCGACGAGCTCGAGGCCGACTTCGGCGTGCGCCCGACCGACCTGCACCGGCCGTTCATCGACGACCTCACGCGCCCGAACCCCGACGATCCGACCGGCCGCTCCACGATGCGCCGCATCGAGGACGTGCTCGACGTCTGGTTCGACTCGGGATCCATGCCCTTCGCGCAGGTGCACTACCCGTTCGAGAACCGCGAGTGGTTCGACGAGCACAGCCCGGCGGACTTCATCGTCGAGTACATCGGCCAGACCCGCGGCTGGTTCTACACGCTGCACGCGCTGTCGACCGCGCTGTTCGACCGGCCGGCGTTCTCGAGCGTCGTCAGCCACGGCATCGTCCTCGGCAACGACGGCCAGAAGATGTCGAAGTCGCTCCGCAACTACCCGGACGTCAACGAGGTCTTCGACCGCGACGGATCCGACGCCATGCGCTGGTTCCTCCTCGCGAGCCCCGTGCTCCGCGGCGGCAACCTCGTGGTCACCGAGGAGGGCATCCGCGAGGGCGTCCGCCAGGTGCTGCTCCCGCTCTGGAGCACGTGGTACTTCTTCTCGCTCTACGCGAACTCCGCGCAGCCCGGCGGGTACGAGGCGACGCGCGACACGACGAGCGACGACGTGCTGGACCGCTACATCCTGGCCCGCACCCGCCGCCTCGTGACCGAGGTCACCGAGCACATGACGGCTCTCGACTCGACGCTGGCCGCCGCGTCGCTGCGTGACTTCGCCGACGTGCTCACCAACTGGTACGTGCGCCGCAGCCGCGACCGGTTCTGGGCGGGCACGGAGGCGGGCGACACGCGCGCGTTCGACACCCTGTACACGGTCCTCGAGACCGTGACGCGCGTCGCGGCGCCGCTCCTGCCGCTCGTGTCCGAGCGCATCTGGAAGGACCTCACGGGCGGCCGCAGCGTCCACCTGGAGGACTGGCCCGAGCCCGAGGACCTGCCCGCCGACGACCGGCTCGTCGAGGTGATGGACCGGGTCCGCCAGATCGCCTCGACCGCGCTCTCGCTGCGCAAGCAGTCCGGCCTCCGCGTGCGCCAGCCGCTCGCGCTCCTCACGGTCGTGAGCGACGACGCCGACGGCCTCGCCCGGTTCGAGGACATCCTCCGCGACGAGCTCAACGTCAAGGCCGTGTCCGTCGTGCAGCTGACGCCCACGAGCGCGGCCGACGCGGGGATCACCCGGCGCCTCACCGTCAACGCCCGCGCCGCAGGGCCCCGCCTCGGCAAGGGCGTGCAGCAGGTGATCCAGGCCGCCCGTTCGGGCGACTGGACGGAAGTCCACGGCGAGGTCGTCGCGGGCGGCGTGCCGCTCGTGGCCGGCGAGTACGAGCTCGTGCTGGAGGTGGCGGGCGACCGCGCCGACCAGGCGCTCGCGCTGCTGCCGGGCGGCGGCTTCCTGCTGCTCGACACCGCGCTCACCCCCGAGCTCGAGGCGGAGGGGCTCGCGCGCGACGTGGTTCGCAACGTGCAGGACGCGCGGAAGGGCGCGGGGCTCGACGTGAGCGACCGCATCTCCCTCGTGATCCGCCTGGACGCGGCGGGGGCCGAGCAGGCCGAGCGGTTCCGCGACCTCATCGCCCGTGAGACCCTGGCGGTGGCGCTGCGGATCGACGCGGACGCCCAGGCATCGGACCCCGGCATCACCGTCGGCGGCGGATCGCCCCTGTACATCGAGGTGGAGCGAGCATGAGCGACCAGCGGGGCGGACGCGCCTTCGACGACGACGAGCCCCGGCGCGACGACGACTTCGAGCCGGAGACGGACGAGGGCGTCGACGCCGCCGCGCGTGCCCTCGACCCCGACGTCGACGGGCTGAGCGACGACCAGCTCTTCGCCGACGACGCGGCCGAGCTCCGCCGCGAGGCCGAGCAGTCGATCGTCGCGGGCCGCGAGGTCGACGACGAGAACTACTTCGAGCGCGAGGGGGACGCCGTCTACCAGGCGCTCCTCGCACGGGTGGGGGAGCAGGCGCCGCAGCCGCGCCTGTCCGCCACCCGCCGCGTCGTCGAGCTCCTCGGCGACCCGCAGCGCGCGTACCCGATCGTGCACATCACGGGCACCAACGGGAAGACCTCCACGAGCCGGATCACCGAGAGCATCCTCCGCGCCGCCGGCCTCCGCACGGGCCTGTTCACGAGCCCGCACCTCGTGCGCTTCAACGAGCGGATCGTGGTCGACGGGGTGCCGATCACCGACGAGGCGCTCAGCCGCAACTGGGCCGACGTCGAACCGTTCATCGATCTGGTCGACCGGGAGCTCGTGGCCGCGGGCGAGGAGCCGGTCACGTTCTTCGAGGCCCTCACGGTGCTCGCGTTCGCGTCGTTCGCCGACGCGCCCGTCGACGTCGCCGTGATCGAGGTCGGCATGGGCGGGGAGTGGGACTCGACCAACGTCGGCGACGGCCAGGTCGCGGTCTTCACGCCCGTCTCCCTCGACCACACGCAGCGGCTGGGATCCACCGTCGCGGAGATCGCGCGCACGAAGTCGGGCATCGTGAAGCCCGCCGCGGACGTCGTGTCCAGCGCGCAGGCCCCCGAGGTCGTGGCCGAGCTCACGCGCGCAGCCGAGCTCACCGAGTCCACGTGGTCGATGGAGGGGGAGCGGTTCCGCCTCCTCGACACGACCCTCGCGGTCGGCGGCCAGGTCATCAGCGTCCAGGGCCTCGCGGGCACCTACCGCGACGTGTTCCTGCCGATGTTCGGCGCGCACCAGGCCCAGAACGCCGCGGTCGCGATCGCCGCGGTCGAGTCGTTCCTCGGCGGCGGCGACCACGCCATCCACGACGACGTCCTCGCCGAGGGCCTCGCCACCGCGACGAGCCCCGGTCGCCTGCAGGTCGTCGGCACGGAGCCGACCGTGCTGGTCGACGCGGCCCACAACCCGGCGGGTGCCGCGTCGCTCGCCGCCGCGCTGCCCGTCTACTTCACCTTCGACCGGGTCACGGCCGTGATCGGCGTGCTCGCGGAGAAGGACGCCGAGGGCATCGTGCGCGAGCTCGCGCCCGTCGTCGACCACTTCATCGTCACGCGATCCACGTCGGAGCGCTCGGTGGATCCCGACGAGCTGGCGCGCATCGTCGTCGGCGTCGTCGGCCGCGACCGCGTCACGGTCGAGCCCGACCTCCGCACGGCCCTCGAGGACGCGCGCGACTCGGCCGGCGAGACCGAGAAGGGCGCGGCGCTCGTGACGGGCTCGATCCTCCTCGTCGGCGAGGCCATCGCGCACGCCGCCGACGAGGGTTGGAAGACCGCGTGAGCGCGGACGGGCGCCCGGCCCGCACCAGGCGACCGCGACCGCCCCGGACGACGGTCGAGATCCTCGGATCCATCGTCATGGGCTTCCAGGTCATCGTCGTCTTCCTCGCGAGCCTCGTCGCCTTCGGCCTCGAGGCCCTGCCGCCGCTGCCGGCCCTCGGCGGCGGGGCGCTGCTCGTGCTCGCCATGCTCGCCGTCGTCGGCACGCTGCGGACGCCGCTCGGCGTCCGCGCCGGGTGGGTCGTTCAGGTGCTCGTCGTCCTCACCGGCTTCGTGCTGCCCGCCATGTTCGCCGTCGGCGGCTTCTTCCTGCTCCTCTGGGTCTACGCCATGGTGCAGGGCGCCCGCATCGACCGCGAGAAGGCCGCGGCCCGCGGCGCGTGGGAGCAGGCCATGCTCGACGAGCAGGCGGCTGCGGACGACACTCCCGCCCCCGGCGACGACCGCCCCACCGACCATCGACCGACCACCGAGCCGCCGGCTCCCACCCCGTAGGAGACACCCATGACCGCTCCCGTCCAGGAGACCCTCGTCCTCGTCAAGCCCGACGGCGTCGCCCGCGGCCTCACCGGCGAGATCCTCCGCCGCATCGAGGCCAAGGGCTACCAGATCGTCGACCTCCGCATGGTGCAGGCCGAGCGCGCCCTGCTCGAGCAGCACTACGAGGAGCACCAGGGCAAGCCCTTCTACGAGCCGCTCGTCGAGTTCATGGAGTCCGGACCCGTGGTCGCCGTGCGCGTCGCGGGGAACCGCGTCATCGAGGGCTTCCGCTCGCTCGCCGGCACGACCGACCCGACGGGCGCCGCCCCCGGCACGATCCGCGGCGACCTCGGCCGCGACTGGGGCCTCGCCGTCGCGCAGAACCTCGTGCACGGCAGCGACTCGCCCGAGTCCGCCGCGCGCGAGCTCGCCCTCTGGTTCTAGCCGACGCACGAGGAGGGGCCGACCGGGTGATCCGGTCGGCCCCTCCTCGTCTCCGCCCCGTTCAGCCGAGGAGCGTGGGGATGAGCGCGGGGAACGTCGCGACGATGGCGACCACGATGATCGCGTAGTTGAGGACGACGACGGCCCACGTGTACGGCGCCACGGCGTCGGCCGCCCGGCGGATCCCCGCCGGCACCGGCAGGAGCCCCGCACGCGCGGTGGCTGACAGCGTGCCCCACCACAGCGGGATCATCGCGCTCCACACCAGCAGGCAGTAGGGGCAGAGCGCGCCGATGACGAAGACGCTCTGCGTGAAGAGCCACGTCACGAGCAGCCAGCCGCCGAGCGTCCCGACCGCGAAGAGCGTCCAGAACCAGCGCGCGAACCGGGCGCCCGCCAGGAGCGCCATGCCGATGACGATCGGCACCACGAACGACGCGACCCCGATGAGCGGGTTCGGGAAGCCGAGGAGCGATCCCTGCGGCGACTCGATGACGGTCGCGCACGAGATGAATGGGTTGATGTCGCACGAGAGCGACGCGCCCGGGTTCTCCAGCAGGTTGAGCCGCTCGAGCACCAGGACGAACGACCCGATCCAGCCGACGACGCCCGTGAGGACGAGCAGCAGGGCCAGGGAGCGGGGACGCGCGGGGGCCCGGGTGGCGGTCATGCGGCGATCATGGCAGACGGGGGAGCGCCGACCCTGACGGCCGGGTGGGCGTCGGCGTGCGATACTGGCTGGCAGGTCGGACCGCCGCGCGGGACGACCGCCATGAAGAGTCTTTCCCGGGGCAGACCCGGGCCGCCCGGCACGTCCGGCGGCGGATAGCCAGTTCCGTACCAGTGCGCACGACCGAAGCCTCGGGCCGGTCGTCGCAGACCAGGATCGACGGAGAGCCGCGGAGGCGGGGATCCACTCGGAGAGCTACCGGGTACGGCGCGGCCGTACGACCGGTTGAGGAGTGCACCAGAGATGGTGGAGAGAGACGAGAACACCGGCAGGAGGCGACCCAGCCTCTTCGAGCGGCTCACGGGCCGCCGCGCCGAGCCGACCGCGGCGACGAGGACCGGCGGCACCGCCGCCCTCCCCGCGTCCGCGACCCCCGAGGCGAGCGGTGCGTCCGCCGCCTCCGAAGCGAAGGGCCACACCCTGAACGAGAACGACGACACCACGTCCACGCCCGACCAGCAGGAAGCGCCGGTCGTCCGACGCTCCCGCCGCGCGAGCACCCCCGCATCCGCTCCCGCGGCCGCCCAGCCGGACGACGCCAGCGTCGACGCGTCCGGCCCGGCGACCGCCCCCGCGGAC
>NZ_QWGT01000124.1 GCF_003576405.1 Clavibacter lycopersici | reverse complement strand
CGGCGCACGCACGGTCCGCGCGGGCGGGCTCTCCCCGGTGGAGGGCCCGCCCGCGCGTCCGTCCGCGGGCACCGGCCCGGCGGGACCCCTCCGGCACCGGCACTAGATTTGATGCATGTCATTCTCAGTCGCCGTCGCGGGTGCCAGCGGCTACGCGGGCGGGGAGCTCCTCCGCCTGCTCGCCGACCACCCGCGCCTCGAGGTCCAGACGCTCACCGCCTTCCAGAACGCGGGCGAGCGTCTGCGACAGGTGCACCCGCACCTCGCCTCGTACGCCGACCGCACCTTCGTGGAGACGACCGCCGAGCAGCTGGCGGGCCACGACGTCGTCTTCCTCGCCCTCCCGCACGGCAGGTCGGGGGCCATCACGGCCGAGCTCGACGACCAGACCCTCGTGGTCGACTGCGGGGCGGATCACCGCCTCGTCGACGAGTCCGCGTGGGACGCGTTCTACGGCGGCGAGTTCGCGGGCGCCTGGCCCTACGGGCTCCCCGAGCTGCTGCACGCGGAGGAGGGCGGCACCCAGCGCACGCGCCTGTCGGGCGTGAAGCGCATCGCGGTGCCCGGCTGCAACGTCACCGCCATCACGCTCGGGCTGCAGCCCGGCATCCGCGCGGGCGTCATCGAGCCGGAGGACATCGTCGCGGTGCTGGCCGTCGGACCGTCCGGCGCCGGCCGCGCGCTGAAGACGAACCTGCTGGCGAGCGAGATCCTCGGCTCCGCGAGCGCGTACGCCGTGGGCGGCACGCATCGCCACACGCCCGAGATCCGGCAGAACCTCGAGACCGCGGGCGGCGGGCACGTGAGCGTCTCGTTCACGCCCGTGCTGGTGCCGATGGCCCGGGGGATCCTCGCCACGGCCACCGCGCGCCTCGCCCCCGGCTTCTCCGCGCACGACGTGCGGGCCGCGTGGGAGCTCGCCTACGCCGAGGAGCCGTTCGTGCACCTGCTGCCCGAGGGGTCGTTCCCGAACGTCTCCGACGTCACGGGATCCAACACCGCGCTCGTGGGCCTGGCGATCGACGAGTCCGCGGGCCGCGTCGTCACGGTCACCGCCATCGACAACCTCGTCAAGGGCACGGCGGGCGCGGCGATCCAGTCGGCCAACATCGCGCTCGGCCTGCCCGAGGCCATGGGCCTCCCGGTGAACGGGGTGGCCCCGTGAGCGTCACCGCCGCGCGCGGCTTCGTCGCCGGAGGGGTCGCCGCCGGCCTCAAATCCACGGGCGCGCTCGACGTCGCCCTCGTCCGCAACACCGGGCCGTCGCAGGCGGCCGCCGCGGTCTTCACCAGCAACCGCTGCCAGGCGAACCCCATCCTCTGGTCGCGGCAGGTCATCGGGGACGGCGTCGTGAGCGCCGTCGTCCTCAACTCCGGCGGCGCCAACTGCTACACCGGATCCCGCGGGTTCCAGGTCACGCACGCCACCGCCGAGGCTGTCGGCCGCGCGCTCGACGTCTCGAGCGGCGACGTGCTCGTCTGCAGCACGGGCCTCATCGGCGAGCAGCTGCCGCTCGAGAAGCTCGAGGACGGGGTCGCCCGCGTCTCCGTCGCGCTCGCCGAGGACGGCGGGGACGACGCGGCCCGCGCCATCATGACCACCGACACGGTGCCCAAGCAGTCGGCCCGCGCGTCGGACGCGGGCTGGACCGTGGGCGGCATGGCCAAGGGCGCGGGCATGCTCGCGCCGGGCCTCGCCACCATGCTCGTCGTGATCACCACCGACGCCGACCTCGACGCCGCCGCGCTCGACGCCGCGCTCCGGGAGGCCACGCGCGTCACGTTCGACCGCCTCGACTCCGACGGCTGCATGTCGACCAACGACCAGGTCACGCTCCTCGCGAGCGGCGCGTCCGGCGTCGTGCCCGACCCGGGGGAGTTCCAGGCCGCGCTCACCGCCGTCTGCGCCGACCTCGCCGAGCAGCTGCAGGCCGACGCCGAGGGCGCGTCCCACGACATCGCCATCGAGGTCGTGCACGCGGCCTCCGACGACGACGCCGTCGAGGTCGGCCGCGCGGTCGCCCGCAGCAACCTCTTCAAGGCCGCCGTCTTCGGCAACGACCCCAACTGGGGTCGCGTGCTCGCGGCCGTCGGCACCACGGGCGCCGCGTTCGACCCGTACGGCATCGACGTCGCCATCAACGGCGTCCAGGTGTGCCGCGCGGGCGAGCCGCACGAGAGCCGCGAGCTAGTCGACCTCCACCCGCGCGCCGTGCACATCCTCATCGACCTGCACGCGGGCGACGCCACCGCGACCATCCTCACCAACGACCTCACGCACGACTACGTGCACGAGAACAGCGCGTACGCCAGCTGATGGGCGACGCAGACGGGACGGACGTGACCGCCATCACGCAGGAGGCCGCCGACCTGGACCAGGCGCAGGCCGAGTCGAAGGCCGCGACGCTCATCGAGTCGCTGTCGTGGCTGCAGCGCTTCCACGACCGCATCGTGGTCGTGAAGTTCGGCGGCAACGCCATGGTCGACGAGGAGCTCACGCGCACCTTCGCGGAGGACGTCGTGTACCTGCGCTACGCCGGGCTCCGTCCCGTCGTCGTGCACGGCGGTGGTCCGCAGATCAGCGCCATGCTCACGCGCCTCGGCATCGAGAGCGAGTTCCGCGGCGGATACCGCGTCACGACCCCGGAGGTGCTCGAGGTCGTCCGCATGGTGCTCACCGGGCAGGTCAGCCGCGACGTCGTGCGCGGCATCAACGCGCACGGCCCGCTCGCGGCCGCTGTCTCGGGCGAGGACGCCGGGCTGTTCACGGGCCGCCGTCGCGGCGCCGTGGTCGACGGCGTCGAGGTCGACCTCGGGCTCGTGGGGGACGTCGTGGCGGTGGATCCCACGGCCGTGCTCGCGCAGCTCGACGCCGGGCGCATCCCGGTCGTGTCCTCCATCGCGCCCGACGAGTCCGACCCGTCGCTGTCCCTCAACGTCAACGCCGACGCCGCGGCCGCCGCGCTCGCCGTGGCCCTCGGCGCCGAGAAGCTCGTGATCCTCACCGACGTCGCCGGCCTCTACCGCGACTGGCCCGACCGCGGATCCCTCGTCTCCGACATCCGCGCCGACGAGCTCCGCGCCCTGCTGCCCTCGCTCGAGTCGGGCATGATCCCCAAGATGGCGGCCTGCCTCGACGCGGTCGACGGGGGAGTGCCCAAGGCCGCGATCATCGACGGCCGCATCCCGCACTCGATGCTCCTCGAGATCTTCACCACGAACGGAATCGGAACGGAGGTCGTGCCCGCATGACCACGACACAGCCGGAGCGTCGCACCACCCAGACCGAGAGCGAGTGGTCCGACCGGTTCCAGGCCGCGATGATGCGCTCCTCGCCGCCCCCGCTCGCCATGCTCGTGCGCGGCGAGGGCTGCCGCGTGTGGGACTCCACGGGACGGGAGTACCTCGACTTCCTCGCCGGCATCGCCGTCAACTCGCTCGGGCACGCGCACCCGGCACTCATCCGCGCGGTCACCGAGCAGGTCTCCACGCTCGCGCACGTCTCCAACTACTTCGCGACGCCGCCGCAGATCGCGCTCGCCGAGCGCCTCCGCCGCATCACGGGCGCGGGTGACACCGGCCGCGTCTACTTCGGCAACTCGGGCGCCGAGGCGAACGAGGCCGCGTTCAAGCTCGCGCGCCGCAACGGATCCGCGCATCGCACGCGCGTCATCACCCTCCAGGGCTCCTTCCACGGCCGCACGATGGGGGCGCTCGCGCTCACCGGCCAGCCCGCGCTGCAGGCGCCGTTCCTCCCGCTGCCCGGCGGCGTCGAGCACATCGCGCCGACGCTCGAGGCCCTCGAGGCCGCGATCGACGACACCGTGCAGGCGCTCATCCTCGAGCCGATCCAGGGCGAGGCCGGAGTGGTCGACCTGCCGGCCGGCTTCCTCCGCCGCGCGCGCGAGCTCACCCGCGAGCACGGTGCGCTGCTGATCCTCGACGAGATCCAGACGGGCGTCGGCCGCACGGGCCGCTGGTTCGCGTACGAGCACGAGGGCGTGCGCCCGGATGCGGTCACCATCGCCAAGGGCATCGCCGGCGGCGTGCCGATCGGCGCGCTCGTCGCGTTCGACGCCGCGGCCGACCTCCTGCAGAAGGGCCAGCACGGATCGACCTTCGGCGGCAACCCGCTCGCCACCGCCGCGGGGAACGCCGTGCTCGCGGAGATCGAGGACGCCGGGCTGGTCGAGAACGCAGCCCGCCGCGGCGAGGAGATCCGCGCCGCCATCACGAGCCTCGACTCCCCGCTCATCGCCGAGGTGCGCGGCCGCGGCCTCCTCATCGGCGTCGGCCTCCACCACGAGGACGGCGGGCGCATCGCGGCCGCCGCGCTGGGCGAGGGCCTCATCATCAACGCCCCGAACGCCCGCAGCCTCCGCATCGCGCCGCCGCTCATCGTCGGCGACGCCGAGGTGCGCGACTTCCGCGAGCGGTTCGGCCGCGCCCTCGGCCACCTGCGCTGATCCCGGCCGCGCCGATCGGCATCGGGGCGGCGATCGGGCCCGGCTCGTCGGCGTCTCCCGCGGGCCCGCCCGCCGACGGGGCGGCCCCCGCACGTCCCCTAGGCTTGTCCAGTCCCGAGTCCCCCCGAGAGCGAGCGATGCGATGACCCGCCACTTCCTGCGCGACGACGACCTGAGCCCGGCCGAGCAGGCCGAGGTGCTCGATCTGGCCGTGCAGCTGAAGCGCGAGCGCTGGTCCGAGCGCCCCCTCGCGGGTCCGCAGACGGTCGCCGTCATCTTCGACAAGTCCTCGACCCGCACGCGCGTGTCCTTCGCCGTCGGGATCGCGGACCTCGGCGGCGTCCCCCTCATCATCAGCACGGCGAACAGCCAGCTGGGCGGCAAGGAGACCGCGAGCGACACCGCGCGCGTGCTCGAGCGCCAGGTGGCCGCCATCGTGTGGCGCACCTACGCCCAGTCCGGCCTCGAGGAGATGGCTGCGGGCACGACCGTCCCCGTGGTCAACGCGCTCTCCGACGACTTCCACCCGTGCCAGATCCTCGCCGACCTCCTCACCATCCGCGAGCACCGCGGCGACCTCGCGGGCCAGACCCTCGTGTTCCTCGGCGACGGCGCGAGCAACATGTCGCACTCCTACCTGCTCGGCGGCGTGACGGCGGGCATGCACGTCCGCATCGCCGCCCCCGCGGGCTACGTGCCGGCCGCGGACGTGGTCGCCGACGCCGAGCGCATCGCCGCGACCACGGGAGGCTCGGTCCGCATCCTCGCCGATCCCGTCGACGCCGTCACCGGCGCCGACGTGGTCATCACCGACACCTGGGTGTCGATGGGCCGCGAGGAGGAGAAGGCCCAGCGCTTGGCCGAGCTCGGCGCGTACCAGGTCACGACCGAGCTCATGGAGCACGCGGTCGACGACGCGATCTTCCTGCACTGCCTTCCCGCCGACCGCGAGTACGAGGTGGCCTCCGAGGTCATCGACGGCCCGCGATCGGTGGTCTGGGACGAGGCGGAGAACCGCCTGCACGCTCAGAAGGCCCTGCTCGTCTGGCTCCTGCGCCGTCCCTGACGCAGCCCGCACACCCCGAGACACCTCAGCAACGAAACGGAGAACGGCATGGCCGAACGCGTGGTACTGGCATATTCCGGCGGACTCGACACCTCGGTCGGCATCGGCTGGCTCAAGGACGCGACCGGCAAGGAGGTCGTGGCCCTCGCCGTCGACGTCGGCCAGGGCGGCGAGGACATGGAGGTCATCCGGCAGCGCGCGCTCGACTGCGGCGCCGTCGAGGCCGTCGTGGTGGACGCGAAGGACGAGTTCGCGGACGACTACATCGTCCCCGCGCTCAAGGCCAACGCCCTCTACCAGAAGCGCTACCCGCTGGTCTCGGGCCTCAGCCGCCCGCTGATCGCGAAGCACCTCGCGCGCGTCGCCCACGAGCTCGGCGCGAACAGCGTCGCGCACGGCTGCACCGGCAAGGGCAACGACCAGGTGCGCTTCGAGGCCGCCGTCGCCGCGCTCGCGCCCGACCTCACCAGCATCGCGCCCGTCCGCGACCTCGCGCTCACCCGCGACAAGGCCATCGTCTACGCGAACGAGCACGACCTGCCCATCGAGCAGAGCAAGAAGAGCCCCTACTCGATCGACAAGAACGTCTGGGGCCGCGCGGTCGAGACCGGCTTCCTCGAGGACCCGTGGAACGGCCCCATCGAGGACCTCTACGAGTACACGCAGGACCCCGACGTGCTCCGCGACCCCACGGAGGTCACCATCACGTTCGAGGCCGGCGTCCCCGTCGCGATCGACGGCGTGCGCTACTCGCCGCTGCGCATCGTGCAGGAGCTGAACGCCGCCGCCGGAGCGCACGGCATCGGCCGCATCGACGTGGTGGAGGACCGCCTCGTCGGCATCAAGAGCCGCGAGGTCTACGAGGCGCCAGCCGCCATGACGCTCATCGAGGCACACGAGGAGCTCGAGTCCCTCACGATCGAGCGCGACCTCGGCCGCTACAAGCGCGGCGTCGAGAAGGACTGGGCGAACCTCGTCTACGACGGCCTCTGGTTCTCGGGCCTCAAGCGCTCGCTCGACGCGTTCATCGAGGACTCGCAGCGCCACGTCTCGGGCGACATCCGCATGACGCTCCGGGGCGGCCGCGCGGTCGTCACCGGCCGTCGCAGCGAGACGAGCCTCTACGACTTCGACCTCGCCACCTACGACACCGGCGACACGTTCGACCAGTCGCTGTCCAAGGGCTTCATCGAGCTGTGGTCGCTGCCGAGCAAGATCTCGGCGCGCCGCGACCTCGCGGTCGAGCAGGCGGCCCTGGCCACCTCCGACGCGGAGCCCGCCGACGCCGCGCCCGCCGCGGAGTAGCGCATGACCGAGAGCACGGATCCGTCCTCCCGGGCGAGCGAGGCGGGCGCCCTGTGGGGCGGCCGCTTCGCCGGCGGTCCGTCGCCGGAGCTCGTGGCGCTCAGCCGCTCCACGCACTTCGACTGGCAGCTGGCGCCGTACGACATCGCCGGATCCCGGGCGCACGCCCGTGCTCTCGCGTCCGCGGGATACCTGTCGGACGCCGAGCGGCAGGCCATGCTGCAGGCGCTCGACACCCTGGAGGACCGCGTGCGCTCGGGCGCGCTCGTCGCATCCGAGGCCGACGAGGACGTGCACGGCGCCCTCGAGCGCGGCCTCATGGACATCGCGGGTCCCGAGCTCGGCGGCAAGCTCCGCGCGGGCCGCAGCCGCAACGACCAGATCGCGACGCTCGTGCGCATGTACCTGCGCGACCACGCGGCCGTCATCCACGTGATGCTCGTGCAGCTCGTCGACGCCCTGGCCGCGCAGGCCGAGGCCGCGGGCGGCGCCATCATGCCCGGCCGCACGCACCTGCAGCACGCGCAGCCGGTGCTGCTCGCGCACCACCTGCTCGCGCACTGCTGGCCGCTGGTCCGCGACCTCGAGCGCCTGGCCGACTGGGATGCACGCGCCGACGTGTCGCCCTACGGATCCGGGGCCCTCGCGGGCAGCACGCTCGGCCTCGACGCGGGTGCCGTCGCCCGCGACCTGGGCTTCGCCCGCAGCTCCGAGAACTCGATCGACGGCACCGCGGCCCGCGACGTCGTGGCCGAGTTCGCGTTCGTGCTCGCCCAGGTCGGCATCGACCTCTCGCGCCTCAGCGAGGAGATCATCCTCTGGAACACGCGCGAGTTCGGGTTCGTCACGCTGAGCGACTCCTTCTCGACCGGGTCCTCGATCATGCCGCAGAAGAAGAACCCCGACATCGCCGAGCTCGCGCGCGGCAAGTCGGGCCGGCTCATCGGCAACCTCGCCGGCCTGCTGGCGACGCTCAAGGGCCTCCCGCTCGCGTACAACCGCGACCTGCAGGAGGACAAGGAGCCGGTGTTCGACTCGGTGCAGACCCTCGAGGTCCTGCTCCCGGCGTTCACCGGCATGATCCAGACCCTCCGCTTCGACGTCGACCGCATGGCGGAGCTGGCGCCCCAGGGCTTCTCGCTCGCGACCGACGTGGCCGAGTGGCTCGTCAAGCACCGGGTGGCCTTCCGCGACGCGCACGAGATCACGGGCGAGCTGGTCAAGCTGGCGGAGTCCCGGGGCGTCGGCCTCGACGGTCTCAGCGACGACGACCTGCAGGGCGTCTCGCCGCACCTGGTGCCTGAGGTCCGCGAGGTCCTGAGCATCGAGGGATCCGTGGCGAGCCGCGACGGCGTGGGCGGCACCGCGCGCGTCCGGGTCGACGAGCAGCGCGCCGAGCTGGTGCGCCGCGTGGCCGAGCTGCGCGCCCGGGCGGACGCCGCAGCC
>NZ_QWGT01000123.1 GCF_003576405.1 Clavibacter lycopersici | reverse complement strand
GGCGCAGCATCGCCGCCGCCTGCGCGGCCGCGCCGACCAGGAGGGCCGTGAGGAGCAGGCCGCCGACGAGGTCGGCCCAGCCGTCGGCAGTGCGGGGCAGGCCGCCCTCGCGCATCAGGGGGAACAGGGTGATGACGAGCGCGCCCGCGACCGCCACGGGGACGCCGCCCGACGGGAAGCCGAACACCAGCCAGAGGAGGGGGAAGATCACGAGCAGAGCGGCGGCGGGGAGGGACGCGGCCGTCGCGTGGCGGATGGCCGCGACCGCGAGCAGGTCGAGCGCGGGCACCACGATGAGGACGGCCGACGGGATCCGGGAGCGAGCGATCACGGCGGCCAGGACGGAGCCGACCACCACCACGGCCATGGCGGCGACGTACCAGGGGTCGCGCTGCACCGCGGGCTCGATGAGGGCGACGATGACCGCGACCACGGCGCAGCTGAGGAGGAACGGGAGCTGCGCCCGGGTGGATCCGCGCCGACGCCGCGCGTCCGTCTCGGACCGGGAGGCGAGGACGGGAGAGGTCATGCGCGCTCCTCCTCCGTCCGTCGTCGGGGGACGCCGTGGCCCGAGCCTAGACCGGAGGGCACGCCCCGCCCCCTGCACGCCGCCGAGCGGATCCCCATCGGATCCTCCGGGGACCGCCCCCGCGGCCCTTGAGGCGAAGCCGCGACCGGCTTGCGGGAAAGCTCGGGGGGACTTGCGGATCCCCAGCGGGTGGCTTGAGGCCGCTCCGTCAGAGTGATGCATGTCGAAGGAACACCGGCCCGACACCGCGAGAGGCGCCAGACAGGCGCCGCCGCAGGACCGGAGACGACCGGCGGGCAACCCACCCTCCGCCTCCCCCACAGCATGCGCGGCACACCGCGCGAGAGAACAGGAATCCCCATGAACAAGATCGTCTCCGGTGCCGTCGCAGGTGCCGCCGGAATCGTCCTCCTCCTCGGCGGCGCCGGCAGCTTCGCGCTGTGGAACGCCAACGCCACGGTCGCGGCCTCCAGCGTCTCCTCCGGCAACCTCGCCCTCTCCGCCGACAACGCGGGCGTCTGGACCGACATCACCAACGGCGGCAGCAAGGTCATCGACCCGGCCACGTACCGCATGGTCCCCGGCAACGTCCTGCAGTACACGAGCGCCCTGACCGTCACGGCCACCGGCGACTCGCTCGCCGCGGACCTCACCTACAACCCCGTCTCCATCACCGGCGACGCGGCGCTCAAGTCGGCCGTCACCACGAAGCTCGACGTCACCTCGACGGACGCCAGCATCACCCCCGCCACCGCCGCGAACACCTTCACGGTCAAGCCCTCGACGGCCGCCTCCAAGGTGAACGTCGTCCTCACGGTCACGCTGCCCTCCGCCACCACCACGGGCCAGAACGGCACGCTCTCCTTCGACAAGCTCGCCTTCACGCTCACGCAGCGCGCGATCTAGTCCCGCCTCTCCCCTCCCCGCGGTGACGTCGCCCGCGGGGAGGGGGCTCCACCCGCTCCACCCACGCACCACCATCACCACGACCCGAGAAGAGGACGACATGCGCAGGAACGAGGCCCCCGCCCCGCGTCCCGCGCACGGCCGTCGCTCCGCGCGACCCGCCCGGCGCAGCCCCCTCCGCGCCGCGTGGCTCACCACGGGACTCCTCACGGCCGTGGTCGTCGCCTCCCTCGCCGCGACCGGCGGCAGCTACGCCCTCTGGAACGGCGCCGCGAGCACGAAGCCCGCGAGCGTCACCAGCGGCACGAGCGGGCTCGTCGTCACGCAGCAGTCCGCCCTCGACTCGTCGAAGCTCCTCCCCGGCCAGGGCACGATCGGCACCTTCACCGCGAAGAACACCGGGACGGTACCCTTGGACGTGGCCGTATCCACCCGAGGGACCTCCTCCAACAGCGCCTTCCCCGGCGAGCTCTCGCTGCGCTTCGGACCCGTGGCCACGACGGCCGACTGCGTGCACGGCGCCACGACGTTCTCCGGCCGTCCCGGCCAGGTGAACGCGCCCACCGGCTTCGTCCGCATCCAGCCCGGTGCCTCGTCGGTCGTCTGCACCGAGGTCGTCCTCGACCAGGACGCGCCGCAGACCGTGCAGGGATCCACCGCGCAGCTCACCTTCGCCCTCGTCGGCACGCAGGTGCAGCCGTGACCCGCACGCGGCGTCGTGTCGGTCGCGCGCACGCGGCGCTCCTGGTGGGCCTCACCGTCCTCCTCGTCGGGATCGGCGCCACCGCAGGGCACGCGCTCTGGGCGTCGTCCACCACGACCAGCGCGAACGTCCAGAGCGCGACGGTCGCCGTGACCGAGAGCGGCTTCGACCGCCTCGCCGGCGAGCTGACGGCGCAGAGCCCCACCCGCACCGCTGCGGTCCTCGTCACGAACACGGGCTCCACGCGTGCCGCGTGGACCGGCACCATGGCGGCGCCCACCTCCTCGACGAACGACCAGTACTTCGCGCGCAACGTGCGCGTCGTCGCCTGGACCGCGACCGGCTCGAGCTGCACGGCCAGCACCGCCGTCGGCTCCGATGCCTCCACCGCCAACTGGGTGGTCCCGCCCACGCTGTCCGGGACGCTGTCCGCGGGCGCCTCCGTCATCTGGTGCGTGCGCACCACCGCGACCGCGTTCCCGTCGGGATCCGCCGCGGTCACGGCGACGCTCACGACGGTGCTGGGATCCGGCAGCTGGACCGGTCGCGACACCGCGACGGCGAAGCAGACCACCCCCGCGCCCGCCGTCACGGGCGGCTTCGCCTGCACGCCCCAGGACGGCAACTGGTACGTCGTCGTCGGATGGGACACCTCGGTCTCCTCGCTCGAGTCGAACTACAACGTGATGGTCAACGGCACGCGCATCGCCACCTCGCAGGGCTACTACGGGAAGGCCTCCATCAGCGGTTCCGAGGTGCCCGCCAGCCTCGCCGCCGACGGCACCGTGAAGGTCACGGTCGACCTCCTCGACTCCCAGAACCGGGTCGTGCGGCAGGTCGCGAGCGGCACGGTCGTGGCCTTCACCCAGAGCGGCGCCCGCGGCTTCCGCTGCTCCTGATCCCGACGACCCGACCCGGACGACCGACCATGCCCCGCATCCCGCTCCGCCGCCCCGCCCGGCACGCCGACGGCGGGGCACGTCCCGCGGACGACCTCGCCCCCGTCGAGCTCGAGGCCGGCACCACGCCCCGCGGCGCCCTCGCCCAGCTGGCACGCTCGACGGCGGTGGGACTCAGCGTCGGGATCCTCCTGCTCGTCATCGGCCTCGCGGCCGTGCTGCTCGTGGTGCCGAAGGTGTCGGGCTCGGTGCCGCTGACGATCCTCACGCAGTCGATGGAGCCGACGCTGCCGCCCGGCACGCTCATCGTCGTGCGGCCCGTCGATCCCGACGCGCTCGAGGTCGGCGACGTCGCGACGTACCAGATCCGCTCGGGCGACCCCGCGGTCATCACGCACCGGATCACCGCCATCGCGTCGGCATCGGACGGCACGCGGTCCTTCACCTTCACGGGTGACAACAACGCGTCGCCCGACTCGCTGCCCGTGACGCCGGGCCAGATCCAGGGCGAGGTCTGGTACTCGGTGCCGCTCGTCGGCTGGGCGAACCAGGCCGTCAACGGGCAGGCCCGCAGCTGGATCATCCCGGCCGCGGCGGTCGCGCTCCTCGCGTACGCGGCGGTCACGATCATCTCGGGCGCCGTGCAGACCCGGCGGCGCCGTCGCGCGTCGGCCGCGGAGGACGTCGTGGCGGAGGGCGACCATGTGCACTCCGACCGGATGGCGGCGGGCGTCGCGGAGGCGGCGCGCATCGATCCCTCGCACCCGGGCCTCGATGCGGCCCCGTCGGTCCCCACCACGCGCCCGCGGGGACGCCACCGCCGCTGAACCGCCGGGCGATCCGCCCCCGCCCGGACGACGGACGGCCCGGCCGCTCCCCGCGAGGGGACCGGCCGGGCCGTCGTCGTAGGCCGCCGCGGATCAGCGTCCGGAGCGGCGCTTGCTGTAGACGTCGAAGGCGACCGCGAGGAGCAGCACCAGGCCCTTGATGACCTGCTGCCACGCCGCGTCCACGGACAGGATCGACAGGCCCTGGTTGAGCACGCCCATCACGAGGCCGCCGATGACCGCACCGACCACCGTGCCGACGCCGCCCTGCACCGCCGCGCCGCCGATGAACACGGCGGCGATGGCGTCGAGCTCGAAGCTCCCGCCGGCCGAGGCGACCGCGCTGCCGGCGCGCGCCGTGCTGACGACGCCCGCGAGCCCGGCGAGCAGGCCCATGTTCACGAAGATGAAGAAGTTGACCCAGCGGGTCTTGACGCCCGACATCATCGCCGCGAACAGGTTGCCGCCCATCGCGTACACGTGCCGTCCGAACACCGTGCGGGTGAGGAGGAACGAGTAGAGCAGCACGAGCGTCGCCAGGATGATCAGGATGATCGGCGTCCCGCGGTTGTACGCCAGCAGGTAGCAGAGGTACATGATCGCGAAGACGGCGATGGCGGTGCGGATCCAGAAGGCGACGGCCCGCTCGCGCGGCAGCTCGAGCTTGCGGAGCGTCGCGCGGGTGCGCAGCTGCTGCGCCACGAGGGCGAGCGACACGAGCGCGCCGATGCCGAGGGTGAGCAGGTCGGGCGTCCCGATCTTCGGCAGGTTGCCGGATCCGATGGAGTTGAACTCCGCCGGGAGCCCCGAGATCGTGCCGCCCGTGAGGAGCACGAGGGCGACGCCGCGGAACACGAGCATGCCCGCGAGCGTGACGATGAACGCCGGGATGCCGACGAACGCCACCCAGAAGCCCTGCCACGCGCCGATCAGCGCGCCGACCACGAGCGACAGGACGACCGCGGTCCCCCACGGCAGCCCCCACTCGTTCATGCTGAGCGCGGCCACGGCACCCACGGTCGCGACGACCGAGCCCACGGACAGGTCGATGTGGCCCGCGATGATCACGATGACCATGCCCATCGCGAGGATCAGCACGTAGGCGTTCTGCTGGATGAGGTTCGCGACGTTGCCCGGGTAGAGCAGCCGCCCCTCGGTGAGGACCTGGAACAGCAGGATGATCACGGCCAGCGCCGCGAGGATCCCGTACTGGCGGAGGTCGATCCGTCGGCGCGGGCGCTTCTTGATCCCGTCCGGCGTGGGCACGTTCGGCGCGGTGGCCTGCTCGGGCATGACGGTCACTGGTCGACTCCTGACTTCCGGCTGGCGGTCATGTGCCGCATCAGCTCCTCCTGTGTCGCGTCGGCCCGGGAGACCTCCGCGGTGAGCCGCCCCTCGGCGATCGTGTAGATCCGGTCCGAGAGGCCGATGAGCTCGGGCAGCTCTGAGGAGATGACGATGACCGCCTTCCCCTCGGCCGCGAGCTGGTTGATGATGCTGTAGATCTCGTACTTCGCCCCGACGTCGATGCCGCGCGTGGGCTCGTCGAGGATGAGGACGTCGGGACCCGAGTAGATCCACTTGCTGAGGACGACCTTCTGCTGGTTGCCGCCGGACAGCTTGCCGACGACCCCCGAGACGTCGGGCGTCTTGATGTTCATCTTCTTGCGGTAGTCGTCGGCGACCGCGTACTCGCGGTGCCGGTCGATCACGCCGAGCCGGACGAGCTTCGAGAGCGCGGCGGCCGAGACGTTCACCGTGATGCTGCCGATGAGGTTCAGCCCGTAGCGCTTCCGGTCCTCGGTCGCGTAGGCGATTCCGTTCTTGATGGCCTCGCTCACGGTGCGGGTGCGGATCTCCACGCCGTCCTTGAAGATCCGGCCGGTGATCCCGGTGCCGTACGAGCGCCCGAAGATGCTCATCGCGAGCTCGGTGCGGCCCGCGCCCATGAGGCCGGCGAACCCGACGACCTCGCCCGCGCGCACCGTGAACGAGGCGTCGTCCACGACGACGCGGTCGACGTCCACGGGGTGGTGCACGGTCCAGTTCTCGACGCGGAGCTTCTCCTCGCCGATGTGCGGATCCCGCGGCGGGAACTGCGCGTCGAGCGGGCGGCCGACCATGGCGCGGATGATGCGCGTCTCGATCTCGTCCGAGTCGGTGACGGGGAACGTCTCGATGGTCTTCCCGTCGCGGATGACGGTGACGTCGTCCGCGATCGCCCGGATCTCGTTGAGCTTGTGGCTGATGATGATGCTCGTGATGCCGTCGTCGCGCAGCAGGCGGATGAGGCCGAGCAGGTGCGCCGAGTCGTCGTCGTTGAGCGCGGCGGTCGGCTCGTCGAGGATCAGGAGCTTCACCTCCTTGGAGAGCGCCTTCGCGATCTCCACGAGCTGCTGCTTGCCCACGCCGAGCTCGAGAACGCGCGTCGCCGGGTTCTCGTCGAGTCCCACGCGCTTCAGCAGCTTGACGGCCTCGAGGTTGGTGCGGTTCCAGTCGATGACCCCGCCGCGCGACATCTCGTTGCCGAGAAAGATGTTCTCCGCGATCGAGAGGTAGGGGCTGAGCGCGAGCTCCTGGTGGATGATGACCACCCCGTCGCGCTCGCTGTCGTTGATGGATCCGTAGCGGACCTCGCGGCCGTCGATGGTGATGGTGCCCTCGTAGGAGCCGTGCGGGTAGACGCCGCTGAGCACCTTCATCAGCGTCGACTTGCCGGCGCCGTTCTCGCCGCAGATGGCGTGCACCTCGCCGCGGCGGACGGTGACGTCCACGCCGTCGAGGGCGCGCACGCCGGTGAACTCCTTGACGATGCCGGTCATCTGGAGGATGACGTCGTTCATTCCTGTGGCTCCTGGTTCCCGTTCGGGTCGGTGGCGCGCGTCCGGTCGACGCGTGCCGGGTGGAGACGGATGCGCGGCCGACGGGCGCCCGGCGTTGTGCCGGGCGCCCGTCGACCGCGCGTCGCGCTACAGGCCGACGTCGGAGGCCTTGAGGAAGCCGGAGTCGACGAGCACCGACTGCACGTCGTCCTTCACGACCACCTGCGGGTCGAGGAGGAAGGACGGGACGACCTTGTTGCCGTTGTCGTACGACTCGGTGTCGTTGACGGTGACCTCGTCGCCGGCGACGATCTCGCCGATCATCTTCTGGACCTGGTCGCCGAGCGCCCGGGTGTCCTTCCAGACGGTCATCGACTGCTTGTCGGCGAGGATGGCCTGCACGTTCGCCTTGTCGGCGTCCTGGCCGGTGATGACGGGCCAGTCGGTGCCGGGCGCGTAGCCGGCGCTGGAGAGCGACGCCTCGATGCCGAGCGCGAGGCTGTCGTTGGGCGAGAGCACGACCTGGACCTTCTTGCCGCCCGTGTAGAACGACTGCAGGCGGTTGTCCATCTCGGCCTGCGCGTCGTCGGATCCCCAGCCGAGGATGCCGATGGACTGCCAGTCGGCGCTCGTGGCCGGCGACTTGCCCGAGGGCACGGTCAGCTTGCCGCTCGCGACGTAGGGCTGGAGGACGTCCCACGCGCCGCCGAAGAAGAAGGCGGCGTTGTTGTCGTCGGGGCTGCCGGCGAAGGGCTCGAGCGTGAAGGGCCCGGCCGCGTTGTCGAGGTCGAGCGTGTCGCGGATGAACTCGCCCTGCAGCTGGCCGACCTTGTAGTTGTCGAACGTCGCGTAGTAGTCGACGGCGTCGGTGCCGTTGATGAGGCGGTCGTAGGCGATGACCGTGACGCCCTGGCTCTTCGCGTCCTCGAGGGCCGGGCCGAGCGTCTTGCCGTCGACGGCCGCGACCACGAGGATCTTGGCGCCGCCCGCGACCTGGTTCTGGATCTGGCTGATCTGCCCGTCGGTCTTGTTGTCGGCGTACTGGAGGTCGACGGTGCAGTCGTCGCCCTCGAGCTTGGTCTTGAGGCCCTCGCCGTCGTTGATCCAGCGCTCGAGGCTGCGGGTCGGCATCGAGATGCCGACGTTGCACTCGGTGCCGCCGGCGGCGTCGCCGCCGTCGCCGGAGCCGGTGTTCGTGGCGCCCTGCGGCGCGCAGGCGGTCATGCCGACGGCGACGCCGGCGAGGAGGAGGAGGGAGCTGATCTTTCGTGCGTTACGTCCGGATGCCATGGCGGCGGGTCCTCTCGGGTGGCCCGTCCGGGTCGTGCGGGCACCGGGCGGTCGCGTCGTCGCGAGGGCCGTGGTGCGCCGACGCGTCCTCGGGTCGGGTGCTGGTGCGGTGAGTGCTGGTGGATGTGATGCGGGTGCGGTGCGGGTTCCGTGCGGTTCCGTGCGGGCGACGCCCGGCGGAGCGGCCGGTTCGCGGCGGTCCGTGCGTTTGTCGTCGGTCAGAACTTATCCATTTCCGCAGCCGCGGACATCGCATCCCGGAGACGTTACCCAAGCGTTACCGCCGGTGGCCCGCGGACGGGGGCGGGACGCGCGCCGGCGGGTGCGGCGGCGGGCTCAGCCGCGCGGGACGCGGGTCGCGGGCGACAGCAGGCCCAGCTCCATCGCGAGG
>NZ_QWGT01000122.1 GCF_003576405.1 Clavibacter lycopersici | reverse complement strand
GGTCTCCGCCGTCACCGCGACCGCCGCGCGCCACGCGGGCCCGTCGGTCGCGACCGGCGGCACGTCCGTCGCCGCCGACCCGTGGCCGGGCGTCGCGCTCGCCGCCCTCGGCCTCGGTGGGCTGGCGGCGCTCGCGGGCCGGACGGTCGTCATGCGCCGTCGCGCGCTGCCGCGCCGGCCGTGACGACGACTGTGACGACAGCTGGCCGGGCGACCCGGCGGCGGATCCTCACCGCCGCCGGGGTCGTCGTCGCCTCCGCGGCCGTCGTCGCGGGCGCGCTGTCCGCGGTCGGCGCGCTGTCCGCGGTCGGCGCGCTGCCGGTCACGACCGACCTCCCCCGTGACCTCGCGGGCGCACCCGTGCAGGCCGACGTGCCGGCACCGGCGCCCGCGGCGACCGCCGACGGCACCACCACGGCCGTCGACTCGGGCCTCGGCCGCTTCCGCGCCCCCTCGGTCGGGCTCGACGTGCCGCTCGGCGCGGTCGACGTTGTCGGCGGCGTCGTGGATCCCCCGGGCTTCTCCTCCGCGTACCGCGTGCGCGACCTCGGCGTGGCGCCCGAGGACGCGGCGACGGGCACGGTCTTCGTCGTGATGCACTCGGTGCGCGGCGGCGGCACGGGGCCCGGAGACCTGCTCATCGACGACCGGGCGGGCAGCGCGAGCGTCGCTCCCGGCGCCGTCCTCGAGGTGGCGGGCGTCTCCTACGCGGTCGGATCCAGCCGCGCGGTGGCCAAGGACGCCCTCCCCGACGACGCCGAGGTCTGGGCGGACACCCCCGGTCGGCTCGTCGTCATCACGTGCCTCCAGCGCCCGGACGGCAGCCCGTCGCGCGACGACATGGTCATCGAGGCGACGCGCGCCTGATCCCACGGGGAGCGCGCGACGGCCGACGCGGTCGCCCGCACCCCGCGTCGGTAGCCTCGACCCATGGGGATGGGCGACGCACGGCGCGAGGTCGCGCGCGCCTGGCACGCCACCGTCTCCCCCGACCGCCTCCTGCTCGCCGCCAAGACCGCGCTCGCGGTCGGCATCGCCTGGGCCGTCGCCCCGTTCGTGCCCGGCGTCGCCAGCGAGTACCCCTACTACGCCCCGCTCGGCGCGCTCGTGAGCATGTACCCGACGCTCATGGGATCCGCGCGCACGGGCCTCCAGACGCTCCTCGGCCTCGGGGCGGGCATCGTCCTGGCGACGGCCGTGATCCTGACGACCGGCCCGTCGTGGTGGTCGATCCCCGTGATCGTCGGCATCGGCGTGATCCTCTCCGGCTCCGGCTGGTTCGGCGCGGGCCGCGAGTACGTGCCCATGGCGGCGCTGTTCGTCCTCATCATCGGCGGGCAGGACGCCGAGACGTACTCGCTCGGCTACCTCGTGCAGATGGCGGTCGGCGTGGTCACGGGCCTCGTCATCAACGTGCTCATCGCGCCGCAGCTCTCCAGCGGGGCCGCGGGTGCCCGCATCAGCGCGTTCCAGCACGAGGTCGCCGAGCGGCTGCGGGACGCGGGCGACGCGGTCGAGGCCGACTCGCCGCCCGCGCATGCCGACTGGATCCGCGCCAGCGAGGACCTCGCGGGCACCGCGCGCGCCGTGCGGGCCGAGCTCGTCGAGGCCGACGAGAGCCGCAAGGGCAACCCGCGCGCGCTCGTCAACAAGCGCGACGTGCGCATCGACCACGCCCGGCTCGAGGCGATGGACCAGATCGTGTTCCACGTCCGCGACGTGTCCGCGGCGCTCGCGGACACCATCTGGCACGAGCGCGGCGCCCTCGGGCTCGACCACGAGGTCACCGGCCCCATCCGCGACGCATGCCACGCCGTCGCGGGCGTGCTCGACCTCGACGACCCGGACTCCCCCGAGCGCCACCGGGCGATGGCCCACGCCGCGCGGCAGGTGCGCCTGCTCGTGGAGGCGGTCGACCGTCGGTCCCAGGAGCTCGGCCGGGCGATGGGCCCGGGCGTGCTCACGGCCATGCACCTCAAGCGCGTGCTGCACCACCTCGAGCCGGTGGACGCGGCCGAGTCACCGGCCCCGTAGCGCGGATCCGGGATCCGGGCTCGGCGCCGCGGGCGGCTCGACAGCCGGCTCCACCCCGACCGGCTCCACCCCGAGCGGCGGCGCGCCCGCCCGCGCGTCGAAGCGCACCGCGACGATGCCCGCCACGATCAGCGCGCCGCCCACCAGCTGCAGCGCCGTCAGCTCCTCGCCGAGCAGCAGCCAGGCCCACGCGCCGGCCGCCGCGACCTCGAGGAGGCCCGTGAACGACGCGAGGCGGGATCCGAGCATGCCGCCCGCCGTGATCCCCGCGCCGTACGCGAGCGCCGTCGCGACGACGCCGACCACGAGCATCGGCACCCACCACGGCACGACGCTCCCCAGCATCACGACGTCGGCGACGGATCCGGTGAACGGCAGGATCCCGGTGACGCCCACGAGCGCCAGCAGCACCGCCGCGACGAGCAGGCCCGCGGCCGCGAGCGCGACAGGGGGCAGGCCGTCCGCGCCGCGCGCCGCGATGGCGAAGTAGCCGGCGCAGCCGACCATCGCGCCGAGCGCGAAGAGGAGGCCGACCGGATCCAGCGCCCCGCCGCCCGAGGGCGACACCACGAGCGCGAGCCCGCCCGCCGCCGCGACCGATCCGAGGAGCACGGGCACCGCGGGCCGTCGCCTCGTCATCGCCCACGCCACCGCCACGAGCAGCAGCGGCGCCATGAACTCGATGAGGATGGCCGTGCCGACGGGGATCCGCTCGATGGCCGCGAAGTACATGACCTGCGCGCCCGCGACGCCCACGAGCGCCATGCCGAGCACCCGGCGCCACGCGCGGATCACCTGCCGGAGGTCGCCGCGCAGCTGCACGAGCGCGATGGGCGCCAGCAGCAGCCCGCCGACGAGCGCCCGCAGCGCGACGGCCGCGACCGGGCTCCATCCCCCCTCGAGCAGCGGCTTCACGAACGCGCCCGACAACCCGAAGGAGCAGGCGGCGACGACCGCGAGGACGAGTCCGGTGGTCAGGTGGCGTCGTTCCATGGTGCGCTCGTCTCGTCAGGGGCCATGCGGCCTACGGTCCTGACGTTAGACTGGTCTCGGATAAGGAGTCAACTTGCTTTTCGCCCCTGACACGGAGGACGTGCTCACGTTCGACGCCGTGATCCTCAATACGGCCCCGCGTGCCACCCGCTCCGGCGACGACCTGCTGGCGACGCCGGAGCAGCTCACCGACCTGATGACCCGCAACGGCTTCTCCGGCCGCTTCGACCGCGACGAGCGCGAGCTCCGCGAGGTGCACAGCGCCCGCAGCCGCCTACGGGAGATCTGGGACCTCGACCGCGACGCCATGGTGGATCCCGTCAACGAGCTGCTCGCGCGCCATCGCGCGGCACCCCGGCTCGTGCGGCACGACGCCCTCGACTGGCACCTGCACGCGACCCCGGAGGACGCGCCGCTCGCGGACCGGATCCTCGTGGAGGCCGCCATGGCGCTCGTCGACGTGGTGCGCTCCGACGCCACCGACCGCCTGCGCGTGTGCGCCGCGGACGACTGCGACGGCGTGCTCGTCGACCTCTCCCGCAACGGGTCGAAGCGCTTCTGCAGCGTGCGCTGCGGCAACCGGATGAACATGGTCGCGTTCCGCGAGCGCCGCGCGCAGGATCCGGTCGGCTAGGACGACCCCGCCCCGACCCGTGGATCATCGGGCCTGCAGCGCCGCCTGGTAGAGGTCGCGCTTGCCGAGGCCGGTCGCCTCGGCGATGGTGCCCGCCGCGTCCTTGAGGCGCGCCCCGTCGGCGACGAGCTCGAGCACCTGGGTCACGCCGGTCGCGAGGTCCACCTCGAGCGCAGCTGCGCCCTCCGCGACCACGACGATCTCGCCGCGCACGCCCTCGGCCGCCCAGGCGGCGAGCTCGGCGGCGGATCCGCGGCGCACCTCCTCGTAGAGCTTCGTGAGCTCCCGGCACACGACGAGCCGGCGATCCGGGCCCCACTCGGCGACGACGTCCTCGAGCGACGCCTGCAGCCGGTTCGGCGACTCGAAGAAGACCATGGTGCGGCGCTCGCGCACGAGCTCGCGGAGCACGCGGCGCCGGTCGCCGCCCTTGCGCGGCAGGAAGCCCTCGAACGTGAAGCGGTCGGTGGGGAGGCCCGAGACGGCGAGCGCGCTGAGCACGGCGCTCGGGCCGGGGATCACCGTGACGCGGACGCCCGCCGCGGCCGCCGCCTCCACCAGGTGGAACCCGGGGTCGGAGATGGCGGGCATGCCGGCGTCGGAGAGCACGAGCACGTCGGTCTCGCGCGCCAGCTCGACGAGGTCGGCGGAGCGCTCCTGCTCGTTGTGGTCGTGCAGCGCGATGAGTCGCGGCCGGTTCTCGACGCCGAGCGCCGTGAGCAGCCGGATGGTCGTGCGGGTGTCCTCGGCGGCGATCACCGTGGCGGAGGTCAGCGCCTCCACGAGCCGCCGCGACGCGTCGCCCAGGTTGCCGATGGGGGTCGCGCCGAGGATGATCACCGGTCGATCATCCCATCCGTGCCACTCCCGCCCTCGCCCGGGAGGCCGGCCCGGTCGCCGGCGTGCACGGGATCCTCGGCCTCGGGCCTCCCGGGTCGCTCCAGCCGCGGATCCAGTTGACGATGCCGGCCCCGATCGCAAGCAGGCCCAGGGGCACGCCGAAGAGGACGACGGTGTCGAAGCGGCCGCCGTTGCTGATCTCGCCGAACGCACCCGTCAGCCCGAGGACCGACACGACGCACAGCACGACGCCGAGGGCGATCAGCCCCCAGGTGTCGCCCCGACCCCGATCCCTCCGCAGGAACACGCCTCAGCCCTGGCCGGGCACGTCGGCGCCCACCGCCGCCAGCACCACGGGATCCGCGCACCCGCGCGCGAACCCGTCGATGCGCCGGTCCATGTCGCGCTGCAGGATCCACGCGCCGATGCGCTCGGCGACGGGCGCCAGCCACGCGGGCCGGCACGCGAAGTTGTAGCGCCACGTCGCGAGCGTGCTGCCCGGCTCGCCGTCCGCCGGCGCGAACCGCCACCCGCCGCCCATGCGCGCGAAGAACCACGACCCCTGCGTCATCTTCATGCCGACGTTCGTGGGCGGCTGGTGCGAGACGTACTCGCTCACCATGCCGAGGCCGAGCCGCGAGACCGTGAAGGTGCGGACGCCCTTCGCGGGCTCGGTCGCGCCGTCCATGAGGTGCTGGTGCGCGATGAAGGGATCCCACCGCTTCCGGATCGCCCCCTGCGTCTGCGAGATCGCGAACGCGACCTCCGGCTCGACGGGGACGATGCGGCGGGACTCGACGACGGGCACGGATCCATGCTGGCACGGCGCGCGCGGGCACGGCGGTGGCCGCACGCCCCCCGCCATCCTGCGTACGCTCGTCTCAGCGGCCCCGCGGGCCGACGGCGCCCGGATCGGGCGCGACGCACCACCACCCCCGAGGAGCACCAGTGGACGACGCCATCGAGCAGGACGCGATCCCCGAGCCGGAGCCCACCGAGATCACGTACGACGAGGAGCGCTTCCCGGCCCGCCCCGCCCGACTCCGCGCGCGTCCGCAGCTGCGCGCCAGCGGGATCCGCCGCTCGTCGAACGACCCGCGCGCCGCCGACGCGTCGAACCCCTCCTATGTGGAGTGGCTCCGCCGCCAGTCGATGCTCGGCGACGCCGACGTGCTGAGCCGCGGCCTCTCGGGATCGCCCAGCATGTGGTCGAACCCGTACGCCCGGCCGGACGCGCGCCGCGCCATCGACACCGCCTCCGTCTGGTTCACGGCGTACCCGATCTCGCTCATCACCAAGGAGGGCGAGTCGTACCTCGGCGCGCTCGGCGACCCGCAGCTGTGGGAGATCTTCCAGTCGATCGGCATCGAGGCCGTGCACACCGGGCCCGTGAAGCTCGCCGGCGGGATCACCGAGTGGTCGCAGACCGCGAGCGTCGACGGCCACTTCGACCGCATCAGCACCCAGATCGACTCCGCCTTCGGCACGGAGGACGAGTTCCGCCGCCTCACCGAGGTGGCCGACCAGCACGGCGGCAGCGTCATCGACGACATCGTGCCCGGGCACACCGGCAAGGGCGCCGACTTCCGGCTCGCGGAGATGGGCTACAAGGACTTCCCCGGGATCTACCACATGGTCGAGATCCCCGAGGAGGACTGGCACCTGCTGCCCGACGTGCTCCCCGGCCGCGACGCCGTGAACCTCGACGTGGCCGCCGAGCAGGCGCTCGCCGACCAGGGCTACATCATCGGCCGCCTGCAGCGCGTGATCTTCTACGCGCCCGGCGTCAAGGAGACCAACTGGAGCGCCACGGCGCCCGTGCTCGGCGTCGACGGCCGCACGCGCCGCTGGGTGTACCTGCACTACTTCAAGCAGGGGCAGCCCTCCATCAACTGGCTCGACCCCACGTTCGCCGGCATGCGCATGGTCATCGGCGATGCGCTGCACTCCCTCGGCGACCTCGGCGCGAGCGCGCTGCGGCTCGACGCGAACGGCTTCCTCGGCGTGGAGAAGAGCGTCGAGGGCCCCGCGTGGTCCGAGGGCCACCCGCTCTCGGAGGCGGCGAACCACCTCATCGCGAGCATGGTGCGCAAGGTCGGCGGGTTCTCCTTCCAGGAGCTGAACCTCACGATGGAGGACATCCGCGACACCGGCCGCGTCGGCGCCGACCTCTCCTACGACTTCATCAACCGGCCCGCGTACCAGCACGCGCTCGCGACCGGCGACACCGAGTTCCTGCGCCTGACGCTCCGCACCTCGCTCGAGGTCGGCGTCGAGCCCGTGACCCTCGTCCACGCGCTGCAGAACCACGACGAGCTCACCTACGAGCTCGTGCACTGGGCGACCGAGCACTGCGCCGACGTGTTCCCGTTCCGCGGCGACGAGATGACGGGCGCGGACCTCGCCGAGACGATCCGCGGCGACCTCCTCGAGGAGCTCACGGGCGAGAGCGCCGACTACAACCACGTGTTCACGACGAACGGCATCGCCTGCACCACGGCGTCCGTCATCGCGGCGGCGCAGGGCTTCACGACGCTCGACGCGATCGGGGACGACGACGTGGACGGGATCCGCGCCGCGCACCTCCTACTCGCCAAGTTCAACGCGTGGCAGCCGGGCGTCTTCGCGCTCTCCGCGTGGGACCTCCTCGGCGTGCTGCCGCTGCACGCGTCGCAGGTGGCCGACCTCATCGAGGGCGGCGACACCCGCTGGGTGCACCGCGGCGGGCACGACCTGCTCGACGCAGCGCCCGACGCCACGGGGTCCGGATCCGGCATGCCGCGCGGCCGCTCGCTGTACGGATCCCTGCCCGCGCAGGTCGACGACCCGTCGTCGTTCGCGTCCGGCCTCCGGAGCGTGCTCGAGGTGCGCGAGCGCTTCGACGTCGCGCTCGGCACGCAGCTCGACGTCCCGGACGTCGGGCACCCCGGCATGCTCGTGATGGTGCACCGCCTCGACAACGGCGACCCCGAGGCCGACGCGCGCCTGCAGCTCACGGTGCTCAACTTCACGGGCGAGCCCATCCTCGCGACGGTGCGCTCCGAGGAGCTCCCCGCCCGCCGGGTCGTCCGCGATGCCACCACGGGCGAGGAGGTCGGCACGGTCGACGACCTGTCCAGCTTCCCGGTGCAGCTCGAGCCCTACGCGGGCCTGTTCCTCATGCTCGACGAGGAGCCGGAAGCCGAGGAGGCGTAGGCCGCCCGGCCTCCGGGCTTCATGCGAACCGGCCGGCGGATCAGCACCACGCCTCGAGGGCGACGTCGCGGATCCGCCGGTCGCGGATCTCCGCCCACTCCACCGCCAGGCGGGGCGCCGCGATCGGGTGCCGCACGAGGTCGACGACGCGGTTCGTGAGGAGCCGGGGCGTCACGCAGCCGGACGCGAGGATCCCCGTCACGGCGACGTCGGCCCCGCGCGTGCGCTCGAGCCCCGCGTGCGTGCGCATCACCCAGGCGTCGAGAGCACGGAGGTCCGGCCGGATCGCCCCGACCCGCCCGCCGACCACGACCACCAGGTGGCTCAGCTGCGGCAGGTGGTCGGGCACGGTCACGGCGCGGAGGCACCTGGCCGCGGCGTGCACCCCGCGGATCCCGGCGGCCTGAGCGTCGACGCCCACGACGAGCGCGCGCACGGGACGCGGATCCTCGTCTCCTCGGCCGTCGAGGGCGGCGCGCAGGTCGGCCAGCTGCACGATGGCGTCGCCCGCGCACGCGATCCGCGGTGTCCGCGCCCGGCTGCGGCCGGCGGACGCGTCGGCGATGGGCGCGCGCACGTCAGTGCCTCCGCCGGCGACGCGGCGGCACACGGCGCTCCGCCGCGCCGCGCCCCGACCCGACCCGCCCCGTCCCCACGGGCCGCACGCCGAGCCGCACGTCGTGCAGGGCGGG
>NZ_QWGT01000121.1 GCF_003576405.1 Clavibacter lycopersici | reverse complement strand
CGTGCGGCTGGCCGGGATCGGCGGCGTCGCGAGCCACCCGTCCGTGCGCGGCCGGGGCTACGGCCGCGCCGCGCTCGACCGGGCAATCGCGGCGGTCGACGCGCACGACCCCGACCTCACGCAGCTGATCTGCGCGTCCCGCATGGACGGCTACTACGCGCAGGTGGGCTTCGTGCCGTTCGCGGGCACCACGTGGGTCCGGCAGGACGGCGAGCGCGTGGTGCTCGACTACCAGCCCACCCGGATCCGCCCCGGCCGCCTGCCCGCGCCCGCCGGCGGCGAGCTCGACCTGTGCGGCGCGCCGTGGTGAGCGCGGACCCGGGCGTCGAGCTGGTGCCGGTCGACGTGAGCGCCGACGCCGACGCCCTGCGCGCGTTCCTCACCACGAACCCGTTCCCGTTCCACGTGCGGTCGGCGCCGACCGTCGCGGACGTCGACCGGCGCATCGCCGACGGGGACTTCGACGGGCCCGAGCACGAGGCGCTGTGGGTCGAGGTCGCGGGATCCGGCCGCGTGGGCCTCGTGGTGCTCGACGACCTGGAGGATCCGGGCGTGCTGTTCGACCTGCGCCTGGCCGAGGCGTGGCGCGGCCGCGGACTCGGCGTGCCGGTGGTGCGCGCGCTGACCTCGCACGTGTTCCGCTCCTACCCGCACGTGACGCGCTTCGAGGCGCAGACCCGCGACGACAACCGGGCGATGCGCCGCGTGCTCGTGCGCGCGGGCTTCGTGAAGGAGGCGCACTACCGCGACGGGTGGCCGGTCGAGGGCGACGAGCCGCGGGCCTCGGTCGGCTACGCGATCCTCCGGCGCGACCACGAGGCGGGGACGACGACGCCGGTGCCCACCGACGACGACGCGTAGTCGACGCCGCTCGCGCACGCATGCTGCGTGGGTGCCCGGATCCACGCGCGGATCCCGCACTCGGGACACGATCTCGCGCCGGACCCGCCGTTACGGTGGAGGCACCGCACGCACCCGCACGATCGGAGGTCGATCCATGTCCAGCGCCGCAGCCCCCGCAGCCGTCATCGGCGAGCCCGAGGTCGTCGAGGACGTCGCCCGCGTCGCCTCCTCCCCCGCCTGGCTCGCCCTCAAGGACGCCGCCGTCGCGCTCCAGCCGATGCAGGTGAAGGACGGCTCGATCCCCGACACCGCCCACCACGCGGAGGCCGCGCGCCTCATCGCGGTGATCCGCGACTCCGTCCGCGCGCTCGCCCCGCTCTTCCCGCATGACTCCGCGTACCTCGCGGCGCTCGACGTCGACTTCGCCCGCTGGGTGGACGCGGGCCTCGGCGTCCCCGACTTCCTCGACTCCCTCACCGCGTTCCAGCCGCAGCGCGACCGCGTGGACGGGATCCGGCACCTCGTCGTCTTCCCGATGACCACGCAGAACGGCAGCGCCAGCCGCCTCGTCGAGGCCGTCGTCATCGAGGTCGTCTGGCCCGAGTTCGTCGCCGAGCTGGAGGCGGGCGACTACGGCAACGCGCTGTTCGTCCCCATCCGCTTCGTCGACTTCACGCCCGGCTACGACACGAACTCGGCCGTGCTGTTCCCCGAGACCGTCGCGATGCGCGAGATCCCGACCTTCACGTGGGGCGCGATCTTCGCCGACCGCGAGGCCGCCCGCTTCCGCCGCGTGGTGCGCCACGCCGCCGAGGTCACGAAGCTCGAGCTGCCGGAGGACGCGCGGCGCCTGCTCGACGACCAGCGGCTCGCGGAGGAGACCTTCGTGATGTGGGACCTGATCCACGACCGCACCCACATGCGCGGCGACCTGCCGTTCGACCCGTTCATGATCAAGCAGCGGATGCCGTTCTTCCTCTACTCGATCGAGGAGCTGAGGTGCGACCTCACGGCGTTCCGCGAGGCCGTCCGCATCCAGCGGCGCCTGGCCGCGGTGGATCCCGCCGAGCGCTCCGCCGCCGACGACGCCCTCCTGGAGCGCGCCGGCATGGTGCAGCACGCCGTGATCTTCGACCGGATCTTCCGCTTCGCCATCACCGGATCCCGCGTCCGCAACTACGACGGCCTCGGCGGCCAGCTGCTGTTCGCGTGGCTGCACCAGCACCACGTCCTGCACTGGACCGACACGCGCCTCACGATCGACTGGGACGAGGTGGCCGACGTGGTCGTCGCCCTCGCCGACCGCGTGAACGACCTCTACTGGCGCTCCATCGACCGCCCGAAGACCGCGCACTGGCTGGCCGCGTACGCGATGGTCACCGAGACGGTCACGCCGCACCCCGCGTCCACGTGGGCGAAGGGGCCGGACGCGCTCCCGCTCGACGGGCCGCCGAAGGGCCTCACCGACCTCGTGCTCGACGACGAGTTCCCGCTCAGCATGTTCTTCGAGGCGCTGGAGAAGAAGATGCGAGACGTCATCTCCTCGACCGCGGGGATCACGGGGCAGGCCGCGTGAGCGTCTCCGGCCGCGTGGTCGTGGTCGCGGGCGCGTCGAGCGCGGCGGGCCGTGCGGTCGGCGCCGAGCTCACGGCGGCGGGCGCGCGCGTCGTCGCGGTCGGCACGGACGCGGGGCGCCTGGACGGCGTGGACGCGTCCCGCCGCGAGATGTGCGACCTCGCCGACCACGCGGCCGTCGAGGAGCTGGCGGCGCGGATCCGCTCGGACCTCGGCGGCGTCGACGGGCTGATCCACCTGGTCGGCGGGTGGCGCGGCGGCAACGGCCTCGCGGGCCAGACCGACGACGACTGGGACTTCCTGCACGAGCGGCTCGTCACGACGCTGCGCAACACCACGCGCGCCTTCGACGCCGACCTGCAGGCATCCGATGCCGGCCGCCTCGCGATCGTGTCCTCGACCGCCGTGCAGCGCCCCTACCCGGGCGGCGCCAACTACTCGACCGCGAAGATCGCCGCGGAGACGTGGGTGCGCGCGGTCGACCGCGGGTTCTCGAAGGCCGGCTCCCCCGCCCGCACCACGATCTTCGTGGTCAAGGCGCTCGGCGGCCTCGAGGGGGCGCTGGCCCGCCGCGTCGTGAGGCTGTGGACCGCCGTGCCGCCCGAGCGCGACCTCATCGAGGGCTGACGGGAGCGGCTCCGTAGCACACGGGAGCCCGCCCCGGAGAGGGGTCGCACCCCCCTGCCGCGGGCGCCGGAGCGCGGTATACGTTCGCGGGGTGACCCCGCACGCCAGAACCGCCGAGCACGACGCATTCGGCCCGTGGATCGACACGGTCCGCACCGTCGACGAGATCCCCCGCCTCTACCGCCCGCACGGGGTCGACCCGTTCGCCGCCCGCCTCGTGCTCAAGGTGCCGCGCGACATCCCGCGCCGCGACACCGACCCGACCATGGACCTGTACGACCACCTCCTCGTCGTCGGCCACCGCGAGCTGGAGGTGCTCTCGCGCCAGGGATCCGCGTACACGGCCCGCCGCATCCCCTTCTCCGACATCGTGGCGGTCCGCGACGGGGTCGATCTGCTCGACGGCCTGCTCACCGTGCACACGGCCGACGGCGGTGCCCTGAGGATCCCGTTCAACGGCGCCTCGGCCGACGTGGTCGTGGAGCTGACCGAGATGCTCATGACGCTGGCGGGCGAGTCCGCCGGGGCGCCCGGCACGTGCCCGGGACAGACGCCGCGGGCCACGCCGCGCATCGACGTGGGACACGACGAGGCGGGCGTCGCGGCGGCGTACTGGGACCTGGCCGCGCGGGATCCGCAGCTCCGCTACCTCTCGTCCCGGCCCCGCACGCCGCTCGTCCCCACGGCCACCGGCCTCGCGGGCGCGCTGCAGCGCCTCCGGCCGATGAGCCTCGCGGGCGCGGTGGCCGCGTGCTCGCCGCGCGAGCTGCTGATCCTCACCCGCCGCGACCAGGTGCTCCGCCGCCGCACCGCGACGCTCTCCATCGACCGCCTCCGGATCCTCCGCCACGCCATCTCCAGCACCACGGCCGAGCCGCACCCGCGCTGGGTCGGCATGTCGACGGTGACGATCCGCGCGGGCGCCGCCTCCTTCGAGGTCGTCGCGGCGGCCGCGGACGAGCTCGAGTGCGACCTCGTCACGGGCGGCAGCTGACCGGCCGACAGCCCGCTCCGCCTCGTTCTGGGGGCGCGGCACGGTCCCGCGCGCGGCCCGACCCTCCCTAGCGTGGAGGGATGGAGCCGCCCCTCGTCATCCTCGTGGTCCTCGTCGTCGCGGCTCTGCTCGTGGCCCGGACCCTCGTCCGCCGCCGTGCCCGCGAGAAGGCGGAGCGCGAGCCGCAGGTGCCCACGATGCCGAAGGTGATCGCCGCGGCCCTCCTCGGCGCGGCCTTCCTCGCCATCGGCATCACGATCCTGGTGACGTCGCCCGACCTCTCCCAGGGCGACGGATCCGGTCGCTACGGCTGGGTGCCCCCGTGGATCCAGGCGGCCGTGCTCCTGATCGGCGGCCTCGGCTTCGAGGGCCTCGCCATCACGAACCTCCGGAAGCTCCGCGAGCGCCGCCATCGGGGTGACGACGCCGCCGCCTTCGACCCGCTCGCGCGCGACACCGACGTCGTCGACGAACCGCGCGCGTAGGCCCGCCGCGATGACGGACGCCGTGATCCTGACCGGCACCGTCGGCGCGGGCAAGACCACCGCGATGCACGCGCTCGGCGCCCTCCTCGCCGCGCGCGGGGTGCCGCACGCGCTCGTCGACCTGGACGCCGTGCGCCTCATGCACCCGGCCGGCCCTGCGGATCCGTTCCACCAGGAGCTCGCGCTCCGCAACCTCGGCGACCTGTCCCGCAACTACCGCGAGGTGGGGGCGCGCGTCGTGGTGGTCGCCGCCGTCGTGGAGAGCGCCGCCGATCTGCCGCGCTACGCCGCCGCGCTCGGATCCCGCGAGCCGCTGCTCGTGCGGCTGACCGTGGACGCCGACGAGGTGCGATCCCGCCTCGACGCCCGCCACCTCGACGACCCCGACGGCCTCGCCTGGCACCGCGCACGCGCGCCGGAGCTGGCCGCGATAATCGACGCGGCCGGCCTCGGCGGCCTCGCGATCGACACCACGTCCCGCACCCCGGCCGAGGTCGCGGCACTCGTCGCCGACCGGGCCGGCTGGTGAGCGCCCCTAGGGTCGAGTGATGACCGACGACCTCCCCCTCGACTTCACCGCGCCGCTCTGGGTGTGGGAGGCGCGGCGCGAGTTCATGACGCTGGTCACCGTGCCCGTCGAGCTCGGCGGGATGCTGCGCGAGCTGGGCGAGGCTCGCCGCCGCGGCTTCGGATCCGTGCCCGTCCGCGTGCGCGTCGGCACCACGACCTGGCGCACGTCCGTCTTCCCCCAGTCCGACGGCACCTGGGTGCTGCCGATCAAGCGCGCGGTCCGCGACGCCCAGGGCCTCGAGGTCGGCGAGCCGGTGCACGTCGACCTCGAGCCGCTGCCCTGAGCCCTGCGCCCTGCGCCCTGAGCGCGACGGGCGTCAGCCGCCGACGGGCGGCGAGTACAGCTGCAGGTCGTTGCCCTCGCTGTCCTGGAAGGGGAGGATGCGGCCCCACTCGTGGTCGCTGATCTCGCCCGTGATGTCGGCGCCGCGGCCGCGGATCCGCTCGAGCTCGTCCTCGATGGAGCCCTCGGGCGTGAACGAGATGACCGCCCCGCTGCTCGAGGAGCCACTCGCCTCCTCGCGCGCGTTGAGCCCGATCATCAGGCCGCCCGCCTCGATCTCGCTCCAGTCCGCGTCCTCGCTCGTGACCGTGAGACCGAGCGTGTCGCGGTAGAACGCCACCGCGCGCGTCATGTCCTGCACGGGCAGCCATACCGTCGCCACCGAATCGACCATGGGGTTCCTCCTCGTCTCGAGGCCGGTCGGTCGACCGGCTCTCCCTCCCGGTCTACTCCCGACGCGCCCCGACCTCCCCGCCCGAGCGGATCACCCCGCCCGAGATGGTTGACAACGATCCACCATCGGCATATGGTTGCCTGCAGTCAACTACCCGGAGGAACATGTCCCAGCACCACCCGGCCACCGCGTCACCCGCGAAGGCCCCTCGCCGCACCGTCTCGGCCGACGGATCCATGTCGAAGCGCCAGGTCCTCGAGTCCCTCTCGGGCCTCCTGCTCGGCATGTTCGTCTCGATCCTCGCCGGCACCGTCGTCTCGACCTCGCTGCCGATCATCATCAGCGACCTCAAGGGCGACCAGTCCGGCTACACCTGGGTCGTCACCGCGACGCTCCTCGCCACCACCGTGAGCACGCCGCTCTGGGGCAAGTTCGCCGACCTCTTCAACCGCAAGCTGCTCATCCAGCTCGCCCTCGGGATCTTCGTCCTGGGATCCGCGCTCGCCGGCTTCTCGCAGAACACCGAGACGCTCATCGTCTTCCGCGTGCTCCAGGGCCTCGGCGCCGGCGGGCTCGCGGCGCTGAGCCAGATCATCATGGCCGACATCATCAGCCCGCGTGACCGCGGCCGCTACGCCGGCCTCTTCGGTGCCGTCATGGCCGTCGGCACGGTCGGCGGCCCGCTCCTCGGCGGCGTCGTGACCGACGCGTTCGGCTGGCGCTGGAACTTCTTCATCGCGCTGCCGATCGCGATCATCGCGATCATCCTGCTGCAGGTCACCCTCCACCTCCCCGCGCACCCGAAGCGCAAGGTGCACGTCGACTACCTCGGCGCCGTCTTCATCGCCAGCGGCGTCTCGCTGCTGCTCATCTGGGTGTCGCAGGCCGGCAAGCAGTTCGAGTGGGCATCCGGCACGTCGTACCTCATGGCGGCAGGTGCCGTCGTGCTGCTGATCGCCGCGGTGGTCACCGAGCTCAAGGTCGCCGAGCCGATCATCCCGCTCACGATGTTCCGCAACCGCACCTTCACGCTCTCCGTGCTCGCCAGCCTCGCGGTCGGCATCTCGCTGTTCGGCACCTCGGTCTTCCTCGCGCAGTACATGCAGCTGTCGCGCGGCGCCACGCCCACCCAGTCGGGCCTGCTGACCATCCCGCTCATGGCGGGCCTGCTCATCTCCTCGACGGTGTTCGGCAACCTGATCAGCCGCCGCGGCAAGTGGAAGGCGATCATGATCACGGGCGCCGTGCTCATCGTCGCCGGCACGTCGCTGCTCTCCACGCTCCGCTACGACACCGACTTCGTGCTCGTGGGCATCTACATGTTCGTGCTCGGCGCGGGCCTCGGCATGCTCATGCAGAACCTCGTCCTCGTCGTGCAGAACGCCATCGAGGTCAAGAACCTGGGCGTCGCCACCAGCGCCGTCACGTTCTTCCGCAGCCTCGGCGGCACCATCGGCGTCTCGGTGCTCGGCTCGATCCTGGGCACGATCATCGCGTCGGAGATCACGGCCGGGATCACGAAGCTCGCCCCGGCCGACCAGGCCGCCGCCGCGCAGGCCCTCGGCTCCGGCGTCATCCCGCAGGTCTCGCAGCTCAGCCCCGCGGTCCGCACCGTGGTCGAGAGCGCGTACGGCGTGGGCATCGGCGACGTGTTCCTCTACAGCGTGCCGCTCGCGATCGTGTCGCTGATCGCAGTGGTCTTCCTGCCCAACGCGCAGCTCGGCAGCAAGAACGCCGTGCAGCTGAAGAGCGACAAGGCCGCCGCGGGGGACGCCCGCGAGGTGCACCGCACCGACGCCGAGGACGCGCTCATCGGCGCATCCGCCGGGGCCGTCGCCCTCACCCCCGCCGGCGAGGCGAACCCGACGGGATCCATCCGGCTCCCCGAGGCCGAGGACGCCGGGGTCGACTCCCGCCGATGACCGACGAGGACCGCTCCGACGCGGGCGACGCCGAGGGCGACCCCGGCGTCGCCGACGGGATGCCTGACGGGGTCGCCGCGGGCATCGCCGAGGTGGAGGAGCAGATGACCGCCCTCGCCGGCCGGATCCGGGCGACGACCCGGGAGGCCGCCGCGGCGATCCACCCGGAGCTCCCGCCCATCGGCTACAAGATGCTCCGCGTGATCCGCCGCTGCGGCAGCGCGCACGCGAGCGCCGTCGCCGACCAGCTCGGCGTCGACCGCAGCGTGGTCAGCCGGCAGCTCCGCCAGCTCCAGGAGCTGGGGCTCGTGGAGGTCGGCGCCGACGCCCAGGACGGCCGGGTGCGCGTGCTCGCGCTCACCGCGGCGGGCCGCGCAGGGATCGAGGCGGACGACGCCCAGGGCGGGAGCCGCCTGATCCGCGGCCTCGGCGAGTGGACGCGGGCCGACCTCGACACGTTCGCCGGGTACCTCGCGCGGCTCAACGCGGGGGCGGCTCCGGTCGCCGCGCCAGGTGCGGCCGACTGCGCAGCCGAGGCGGATGCCGACGCATCGCGCGAGGCGCCTCGCGCGCCCGCGCACGCGGGCTGACGCGGGTCGATCGGCCGGTCAGAGGATCACGACGCGCCGTCGGACGGGGATGCGCTCCCCGACCGGCGGCGCGTCGTCGCGTCCGCGGCGGCATCGCGCACCGCGGATGCCGCCGGCGCG
>NZ_QWGT01000120.1 GCF_003576405.1 Clavibacter lycopersici | reverse complement strand
CGCGGCCAGCGTGCGCCGGCCGGCCAGCGCGACCCGCACCAGCGCCACGAGCGCCACCGCGCCGAGCGCCGCCAGCGCGATCCCCATCAGCAGCGGGAGCGACCAGATCAGGTCGTAGCCGCTGGGCATCAGGATGCTGTCGTCCGTCCCGTCCATGCTCAGGCGGCCGGGCCGACGGGACCGGCGCCGGGCGCGTAGGACCCGCCCGCCGCATCGCCGTCCCCGTCGCGGTCGTCGGCCTGCAGCCGGGCGGTCTGCTCGCGGATGAGCTCGAGCCGCGCCTCCTGCAGCTCCGTCGTGACGAGCAGCGTGCGCCGCGCGGTGAGCGCCAGGCGGATGAGCACCACGAGCGCGAGCGCCCCCAGGGCGACGAACGCGAGGATCACGAGGATGTAGAGGGCGATGCCGATGCTGGCGCCGGAGTTGGAGATCATCCGTCGACGGTATCGGCCGAGCACCCGGCCGGGCGAGAGGGTCACCCGCACTGGGGTGGACGCCGACGGGCCCGGCCCCCGTGGAGGAGCCGGGCCCGTCGGGCGGGGGATGCGCGGGTCAGCGCACCGTCACGCCGGCGCTCGCCACGGCGGCCTGGTCGTACAGGTAGATGACGCCGCTCACGACCACCGTGACCGCGTGCCCGCGGTCCGCCGCCGTCAGCGTGTACGTCTTCGCGGTCGCACCCGGGATGACCTGCCCGTCGCGCTTCCACTGGTAGCCGAGCTCGAGCGACGCGGGCTTCCACACGCCGGACTGCGCGGTGAGCGTGCGGCCCACGGTCGGGTTGCCCGTGATCCGCGGGGTGCCCGCCGTGATGACGGGGGCGGCGACCTTCTTCGTCTGCCCCGAGGTGAGGGTGACCGGGACGTACCCGTCACGGGATCCGCGCACCGACACCGTGAGGCGGTGCCCGGCGTCGTAGGCCGTCACCGTGTACGCGGCTTCCGTCGCGCCGGGGATCCGCTCGCCGTCGCGCAGCCACTGGTACTCGAGCGTCACGGGCGCCGGCTGCCAGAGCCCGGTGCGCACGGTGAGGGTGGATCCGTACTCGACCGTCCCCACGATCGCGGGCGGCGGGGTGGAGGTGAGCGCCTTCGCGCCCGGCGCGCTCGCCGTGGTGCCCTCGACGTGCGCGGTGCGCCACACGTCCGGGATGGGGCCGTAGGTCAGGTCGAAGGCCACGCGCTTCCCGTAGCCGGGCGTGACGGTGACGGATCCGGTGGCGCCGACGTCCACGAAGGCGCCGCCGTCGACCTGGTAGAAGATGTCGCTCTCCTCGGGCGTGAAGCCGTTGAGGGCCGCGCGCACGTCCCAGCGGAACGTGACCGACGGGCCGTCCACGACGACCTCGGGCGTGTGGTCGCGGGGGGCGCCGACCGACCGCACCGCGGTGGGCGCGGACGCCGTGCCGGTGACGGGCACGCCGTCGACCGTCCCGGCGACGCGCACGCTGATGAGGTGGTCGCCGGCGGAGGCGGGGATGTAGACCTCGTCCTCGTCGCCCGTGACGCTGCCGGTCCCGTCCGAGAGCCACGGCCCTGCGCCGTCGAGCTGGTACTCGTAGCGGAGGCCCGAGTTGTCGGTGATCCCGCCGAGGTCCACCGAGATCACGCCGTGGAAATTCGCGTCCGTGCTGTAGTCGAAGCCGTAGCCGCGCACGGTGGGTGCGCCGATGACGATCGCGTCGGCCGTCGTGGACGAGCCGCCCGCGGGTGCGGGGGCGTCGGCCGCCTGGGCGGGGCCGACCCCCGCGAACGCGGTGCCGGCGGCGACCACGAGGCCGAGCGCGGTGAGGGGGAGTCGGCGTCCCCGGATGGTGTGGATCATGTGCGTTCCTTCTCTCCGGGGCTGCGCCGCCCCGCATCGATCCTCCCGACGGGCGCCCGCGAGCGCATCACCCCCGTACGGGTCGACGCGGCGTGCTAGGCGAGACCGCCTAACCGACCCGGCGGCCGGCGCTCACCGCGTCCCGGGAGACGCCGCTGAGCTGCGTGTACGCGCCCGTCACGCGGACGCTCAGCAGGCGTCCTCGATCGTCCTCGGTGATCGCGTAGGTGCTCGCGGTGGCGCCGGGGATGGGGCGGCCGTCGCGGAGCCAGGCGTAGGCGAAGGTCACGGGCGCGGGCCGCCAGGATCCCGTCCGCGCGGTCACGGTGCGCCCGACGGCCGCGACGCCGGTCACGAACGGGGAGCCGACCGTGATGACCGGCTGCGGCACGCGCGGCGTCGGCGCGGACGTCCGCGTCACGGACACGTAGCCGTCGCGGGCGCCGCGCACGGCGACGGTGATCCGCGCGCCGATCTGGTCGTAGGAGAGGGCGAACGTGCCGCCGGTCGCGCCGGGGATCGGCTGCCCGTCGGCGTACCACTGGTAGGCGAGGCGCACGGGCGCGGGCTGCCACAGCCCGGTGCGCACCGCGAGCGTGGTGCCGACCGACGGGCGACCGAGGATCGCGGGCGGCGGCGTGGAGGTGAGGGCCGCGGATCCCGGCGCGCTGCCGGTGGAGCCGATCGCCCGCGCGTACGCCCACAGGTCGGGCACGACCCCGTACGTGAGCTCGATCGCGACCGAGGCGTCGTACCCGGCGTCGACGGTCACGGATCCCACGGCGCCGGTGAAGACGAAGTCACCGCTCCGGTCGAGCTCGTAGAAGATCTGGCTGTCCTCGGGCAGGTTGCCGTTGAGGGCCTCGCGCACGTCCCAGCTGAATGTGACGCGGGTGCCGTCCACGGCCACCTGCGGCGTGTACGGCCGGGAGAAGCCGCTCGACCGCACGGGCTCCGGGGTGGTCGCCGCCCCGACGACGGGCACGCCGTCGATCGTGCCGGCGATCCGGATGCTGAAGAGGTGCGCTCCCGCGGACGCCGGCACGACCAGCGGACCCCCGAGGATCCTGACGGGCGGGGTGCCCTCGGTGAGCCAGGGACCGGTGCCGTCGAGCTGGTACTCGTACCGGAGATCGGAGGTGTCGGCGATGCCGGTGAGGTCGGGGGTCACGAAGCCGTCGATGGTCGGCTCGATCTCCGTGCCGTAGCCGGAGAACTCCGTCGTGGGCGCCGGGATCGTCACGGCGGCCTGCGTCGACGCGTCACCCGCCGGCTGCACCTGGGCGCCCGCGGGCGCGACGCCGGCGAGCGAGAGGCCGGTGGCGAGCGCGAGGCTCAGCGCGGCGGCCGTGAGGGGTCGAGTGCGTGCAGTGCGGATCATCGTCGAACCGTCCATCCTCGGGCTCCGTCGCCCGATGGTGCGCATCCTCGTCCTGTCCCCGGCTGCGCGCATCCCCCCGTTCGGGCGCGCGGCGCCGCGCGGGGCGTAGCGTGGATCCCGGCCCTCTCGCCTCCCCCGATCCCGCACGTCAGGAGCCCCGCCATGCCCACCGTCCTCCTCACCGGATTCGAGCCCTTCGACGGCGACACCAGCAACCCGTCGTGGACGGCAGTGCAGGAGGTGCGCGACGGCTGGGACGGCGACGCCGAGATCCAGGTGCGCCAGCTGCCCGTCGACTTCGCGCGGGTCGACGACGCGCTGCGGGCGGCGCTCGCCGAGGTGGATCCCGACGTCGTGATCTCCGTCGGCCTCGCCGGCGGCATCGAGACGCTCGAGGTGGAGCGCGTCGCGATCAACGTCGACGACGCCCGCATCCCCGACAACACGGGCTTCCAGCCCATCGACGAGCCGGTCGTCGACGGCGGCCCGGCCGCGTACTTCAGCACGCTGCCGATCAAGGCGGCGGTCGCGGCCGTGCGCACGAAGGGGATCCCCGCGGTCGTCTCGCAGACCGCCGGCACCTACACCTGCAACCACGTCTTCTACCTGCTGATGCACGAGCTGCGCGAGCGCCCCGGCACCCGCGGCGGCTTCGTCCACATCCCGTACTCGACGGAGGAGGCGATCGGCACCGACCGCCCCTACATGCGCATGGACCAGCTCGCGACGGCGCTCACGGCGGTCGTGAAGGCGACCCTCGCGAACGCGACCGACGTGAAGGTGGGCGGCGGCTCGCTCGACTGATCCCCGGCGGCGTCAGGCGACCCGCGCATCCGCCCCGCGCACCCGCGTCATCAGCAGCAGCCCCGCCAGCAGCACGATCACGATCCCGATGATCCCGAAGCGCGTGTCGCCCGTGATCGCCACCGCGATGCCGAACAGGCCCGGCGCGAGGAACGAGACAGCGCGCCCGGTGGTCGTGTAGAGGCCGAACATCTCGCCCTCGCGGCCGGCCGGCGAGATGCGCGCGAGGAACGTGCGGCTCGACGACTGCACGGGACCGACGAACAGGCAGAGGAAGAGGCCCGTCGCCCAGAAGCCGGCCTTGGCGTCGCCGACGGCCAGCACCGCGGATCCGCCGAGGATGAGGCAGACGAGCGAGACGAGGATGACGGGCTTCGCGCCGAACCGGTCGTCGAACCAGCCGGCCGCGAACGTGCCGATGCCCGCCACCACGTTGGCCGCGACGCCGAACAGCAGCACCTCGGTGGTGGTGAACCCGAAGACCTGGGCCGCGATGATCGCCCCGAACGTGAACACGGCGGCGAGCCCGTCGCGGAACACGGCGCTCGCGACGAGGAACACGATCACGCGCGGCGACTCCCGGTACAGCTCGGCGATGCGGCGGAACAGCGTGCGGTACGACGCGAGGATGCCCTGCCGCGTGCGCCCGGGCGCGGACGGGATCTCGGGCACGCCCACCAGCACGGGGATCGAGAACACGGCGCACCAGATCGCGGCCACGAGGATCGCGATGCGCACGTCGAGCGCGCCGCCCTCCGCACCTGACGGCAGCGCCAGCAGGCCGGACGCGCCGGGCACGCCGAAGTCGAAGAGGAACAGGCCGAGCAGGAGCGCGAGCAGCACGATGCCGCCCACGTAGCCCATGCCCCAGCCGAGGCCGGACACGCGGCCGACCGTGCGCGGCGTGCTCACCTGCACGAGCATCGCGTTGTAGTTCACGCTCGCGAACTCGAAGAACACGTTGCCGGTCGCGAGCAGCGCGGCGCCCAGCCACAGGTAGGAGGGCACGGGCTCCACGAACACCATGCCGAGCATCGCGAGCACCACGATGCCCGTGTTCACGCCGAGCCACAGGCGGCGGCGGCCGGATCCGTCGGAGCGCTGCCCGAGCACGGGTGCGAGCAGCGCGATGAGGAGGCCCGCGATCGTGAGCGCGAGCGAGATCACGCCGGAGGTGTCGGCCTTCGCGGCGACGAGCGCGGGGTTCCTGGTGTCGTCGCCCGCGGCAGCGACGATCGCGGGATCCACGAACAGGCTGCTCGCGAGGTACGTGCTGAAGACGAAGGTGGTGACCACGGCGTTGAAGGCCGCGGATCCCCAGTCCCACAGCGCCCACGCGGCGACCCGTCGGCGGGGAGGGGCGGCGGGCTCGTCGATGCGTCCGGGCGCGGCGGTGCTCATGGTCGCAACCTAGTCGGTGGACGTGTCGCGGCAGGGTCGGGGGCGATCCGGGCCGCCCCTACGCTGGCCCGATGGACGGACCCCTCGACGGCGGCAACATGAACCGCGTCGAGCGCGCGGGCGACACCGTGACACGCGACGCCGGCCCGTGGACCCCCACCGTGCACCGCTGGCTGCGGCACCTCGCGCTCGCGGGGGTCGAGGGGATCCCGCAGCCGCTCGGCATCGAGGGCGACCGCGAGCGGCTCACCTTCATGCACGGCGACGTGCCCGTCTACCCGCTGCCCGCATGGGTCTGGGCCGACGACGTGCTCGTCCAGGCCGGCCGCCGCCTCCGCGAGCTGCACGACGCGAGCGTCGGGTTCGCGCTCGACGGCGCGGTCTGGCAGTCGAACACCAAGGTGCCGAGCGAGGTGATCTGCCACAACGACTTCGCGCCCCACAACCTCGTCTTCGCCGACGGCCGCCTCACGGGCGTCATCGACATGGACATGGCCTCGCCCGGCCCGCGCATCTGGGACATCGCGTACCTCGCCACGCGCGCGGTGCCGCTCTCCGGCTCCCCGCAGGACGGCGCGCCCGGCATGGACGACGCCCGCCGCCGCGTCCACCTGCTCCTCGACGCCTACGGATCCGACGCGACCTGGGCCGACGTCCTCCGCGTCGCGATCCTCCGCCTGCACGACCTCGCCGAGATGTCGCTCGCCAAGGCCGACGAGCTCGGCAAGCCGCACCTGCGCGACGACGCCGCGTACTACCGGGGCGACGCCGCCTTCCTCCGCGGGATCCTCGACGCCGAGCGCGCGCACCCGGCCTGACGCCTGACGCCTCACGCCTCACGCGAGCGCGATCCGCCCCGCGACCTCCCGCAGCACGTCCGCGTCCTCGTACGCCAGCTCCATCGCGACCGCTTCGGCCACCGGGAACCACGCGACGCGCTGCCCCTCGGTGAGCCGGATGTCCTCCGCCGGCACGTCGAGCCGCGCGGTGAACGTGTGCTCGACCCCGTAGGAGCGCGTGCGCGACATGAGGTGCGTGACCCCCGCGGCAGGGATCCGCACGCCCAGCTCCTCCTCGACCTCCCGCACGATGCAGGCGAGGGGCGTCTCGCCCGGCTCGAGCATCCCGCCCGGGATCGCCCACATGCCGGGGAAGGGGATGGTCGGGATGGCGTCCCGCAGCTGCAGGAGGATCCGCCCGGCCGCGTCGACGAGAACGACCTGGCAGCCCTCGCTCACGCGGATGCGCCCGCGTCCGGCCCCTCGATGGTGTGCGCCGTCATCGCGATCGCGGCGCGCGCGATGTCCTCCGCCGTCTCCTCCGTGCCGAGCGCGGGGGAGGCCCGCAGAGCCACGGCGGCGGCCGCCTGGTAGTCGGCGGTCATGCGGCCGAGGGTCTTCCGTCCGGCGTCGGTGAGCTCGAGGAAGACGCTGCGGCGGTCCTTCGGGTTGGGCACTCGGTCGAGGTGCCCGGCGCCGACCAGCCGGTCGATCACGGCGGTCACCGCACCCGTGCCCATCGAGATCTCGGAGGCGAGCAGCTTGGGGGTCATGCGGCCGAGGTCGCCGACGATGCTGATCACCGTCAGGTCGGTCACGTTGACCCCGATGTCCTGCGCGATGCGGGTGCGCAGGTGGCGCTGCGCGGTCTCGATCATGTGCAGCGCGTTCGCGAGGGCCTCCACGGCCGCGGCGTCGTCGCGGCGGGGGGCGGTTCTCTCGGGGCTCATCTGGCGTGTCCCTGTGTCGGCGGATCCGGCGGGATCCGTGGGCGGTCCAGTGACTGTAACGCGCCCTCGCGGCACCGATCCGCTCCGCGAACGGCCTGACCCCCGCTGTGGGGGTATTGCGCGAATCCCGAGTAGCTGTATCTTCGAGTTACTTGCAAAGCGAGTCACAGAATCTCTCCCCGGGCTCACCCAGCCCCCTCTCCCCCCGATCCAGGAGCAAGACCATGTCGCACCACATCGCCGCCGCCGCCAAGACCAAGCGCGTCCGCTTCGCCCCCCTCGCCATCGCCACCGGCGTCGCCGCCGCCGTCCTCCTCTCCGTGTCGATGTCCGGCACGCTGTCGGGCTTCGTCGCCTCGATCACCAACGACACCAACACGGCGGCCTCTGGCTCGCTCGTCATGCAGGAGTCGCAGGCCGGCGCCAACGGCGCCCCGACCGTCACCTGCCTCAGCACGAGCGCGACCACCGGCGCCGACTCCAACGCCGCCACCTGCTCCACCATCAACAAGTTCGGCGGATCGACCACGATGATCCCCGGCCAGACGGTCACGAGCGTCGTCAACATCAAGAACGTCGGCTCCTCCAAGGCCTCGACCTTCACGCTGACCCCGGGCGCCGCCTGCGCGCAGACCAAGAACGGCACGGTCAACGGCTCGGCCACGGACTTCTGCTCCAAGCTCAACGTCGTCATCACCGCAGCCGGCAGCACCACCCCCGTCTTCACGGGCACCGCCGCGACCCTCGCCGGCTCCTCCGCCAAGACGCTGACCGCGCTCGCCGCGAACGCCAGCACCGACTTCACCTTCGCGGTCACGCTCGACTCCTCCGCCGGCAACACGTACCAGGGCCTCGGCGCCTCGCTGCCCCTCACCTGGACCTTCGCCAGCTAGTCCCCCTCCAGCTCCCCCCAGCTGGATCCCCCGCGGGGCCGCCGAGAGGCGGCCTCGCGCCCCTTCCCCCTCGAAGCCCCTGACCCGGGAGGCGCACCATGACCGACATCCAGGACAGCCCGGCCGCCCCCACGGCTGGCACCACGGCGATCGACGCCCTCGAGCTCGACCTCGAGCTGGAGATCGACCTGGATCTGGAGCTCGACCTCGAGCTCCTCGCCGAGGACCTGCGTGCCGAGGCGGCCGCCCCGGTCCTCCCGGCCGCCCCGGTCCTCCCTGCCCGGGGTGCCACCCGCCGCTCGGCGCGCACCTCCCGCGTCGTCCGCCGCCGCACCGTCGTGATGTGGGCCGCAACGGTCCTCCTCACCGCGCTCGTCGCGGTGACGCTCCTCTTCCAGGCGTCCGGCGGCCGCTGGTTCGTCGTGCAGACGCCGTCGATGGGCACCACGGCCCCCGTCGGCACGCTGCTGCTCACGACCCCCGTCCTCCTCGAGGACGTCCAGCCGGGCGACGTCGTCAGCTTCCACCCCTCCACCGCCCCGGACGAGACCTACACGCACCGCGTCATCGCGGTCGACGCGGACGGCCTCACCACCCAGGGCGACATCA
>NZ_QWGT01000119.1 GCF_003576405.1 Clavibacter lycopersici | reverse complement strand
GGGCGCGCTGCCGCGGGTCAGCCGGGTGACGTGCGCGCCCCACCGGTCGCGACGCTGGCGCATGGTGCCCCACGTGACGGCCGTGTCGACCCGGGCGCGGGCGCCGGGCACGAGGGCGGAGCGGTCGTCCCCGGCGAGCAGGGCCGTGAGGATCCCCTCGGAGGCAGCGGGCGACGAGGATCCCGGATGCCGCGCGGGGAGCCGGAGGAGCGTGGCCGGCGCCAACGGGACGGGGCCGGTGAGACCGAGGTCGGTCCCCGTCTCGACGGCGCCCATGGCCCAGTGGCGCTGCAGGAGCCGGAGCGCGGCCGCGAGGGGGCCGCGGGATCCGCTCGGCCGCGGATCGAGGCCGGCCGAGACCGAGAGGGCGTCCGGATCCCGGTCGAGGGCGGCGACGAGGAGCTCGAGGACGCGGGGCTCCAGCTCGGCGTCAGGCGAGACGAGCAGGACACGCCCCTCGTCGCCGACCAGTCGGAGGGCGAATCCGTACGCGGACCGGAGCGAGCTCTCGCGGGGTCCGCGGTCGATGACCGTGACGGTCGTGCTGGCCGGGCCAGCTGCTGTTCCGGCACCGGCACCACCACCGGGGCGGGCGTGCTCGTGGCGGCCGTTGAACGTCCGGGCCACGGCGAAGGTGTCGTCGTGGCTGCCCGCGACCACGACGACCACGCGCTCCGGTGGGAGCGTCTGCCCGAGGATCGACGCGAGCGTCGCCGCGATGGTGGATCCCGCATCGCCCGCCACCACGACCGCCGATACGGCGTCGCGCGGCGCCGGCCCGGGGCGCTCAGGCGGGGGCAGGGGCGTGCTCTGATCGTCCATGGGCCTCTCGACGACGGTGGGTCTCGGTGGGCGGTCGGCCCCGGACGGACGCGCACTGCCATGTGCGATATTACGTGCCGCCGGGCGCTGCGCGCGCAGCGCCCACGGCCCGGTCGCCCGCCGGGCGCCGTCCTAGGCTCGATCCATGAGCGACGACGACGCCCCCGACCGCGGATCAGCCGACCGGGAGGACGCCCCCGACGCGCACGGCCCGAGCATCGTGTGGCTCCGCGACGACCTCCGCGTGGCCGACAACCCGGCCCTGCACGCCGCCGTCGAGCGGGGCGAGCCGATCGTGGTGCTGTACGTCCTCGACGAGGAGAGCGACGGGATCCGCCCGCTCGGCGGCGCCGCCCGCTGGTGGTTGCACATGAGCCTGTCGCGTCTCGGCGAGTCGCTCCGGGAGCTCGGTTCGCCGCTGGTGCTGCGGCGCGGCAGGGCAGCTGACGTCGTCGACGACGTGGTGGCCGAGGTCGGCGCGGGCGCCGTGCTCTGGAACCGGCGCTACGGCGGCGCGGAGATCGCGGTCGACACGGCGATCAAGAAGGACCTCGGTGACCGCGGCCTCGACGTCCGCAGCTTCCAGGGGTCGCTGCTGGTCGAGCCGTGGACGGTGACGAACAAGCAGGGCGAGCCGTTCCGCGTGTACACGCCGTTCTGGAAGACCGCGCAGGAGCGGGAGGAGCCGCGTCGGCCGCTGCCCGCGCCCGAAACCCTCGACAGCCCGCGGAAGACCCCGCGCTCCGACGACCTCGACGACTGGGAGCTGCTCCCGACGAAGCCCGACTGGGCGGCAGGCCTCCGCGAGGCCTGCGACCCCGGCGAGGCCGCCGGGCTGCGGCGCCTGGAGGACTTCGTCCACCACGAGCTCGAGGACTACGCCGCCCAGCGCGACGAGCCCGCGGCGATGACGACCTCGCGCCTGTCGGCGTACCTGCGCTGGGGCGAGGTGAGCCCGTTCCAGGTGTGGCACCGGATCCAGCGCACCCGCGGGAAGAAGGTGGGCGGCGACGAGGTCAACGCCACCAAGTTCCTGTCCGAGCTGGGCTGGCGCGAGTTCAGCTACCACCTGCTGTACCACCACCCCGATCTGGCGAGCCGCAACTTCACGCCGCGCTTCGACGCGTTCCCCTGGGACGAGCCGCGCGACGAGACGCTCGGCGCCTGGCAGCGCGGCGAGACCGGCGTGCCGCTCGTGGACGCGGGCATGCGCGCGCTGTGGAAGGACGGCCACCTGCACAACCGCGTGCGCATGGTCGTCGCGTCGTTCCTCATCAAGAACCTGCTGATCGACTGGCGCCACGGCGAGCAGTGGTTCTGGGACACGCTCGTCGACGCGGACGCGGCGAACAACGCGGCGAGCTGGCAGTGGGTCGCGGGATCCGGGGCGGACGCCGCCCCCTACTTCCGCGTCTTCAACCCCGTGCTGCAGGGGCAGAAGTTCGACCCGTCGGGCGAGTACATCCGCTCCTACGTGCCCGAGCTCGCGCACGCGCCGCGGGACGTCGTGCACGAGCCGTGGAAGGCGATGGGCGACCTGGTCGCGAGCGCCGAGGACGACGCCGACGGGGCGGCCGACGGCGGGCTCGCGGCCTACCCGGCACCGATCGTCGACCTCAAGGAGTCGCGCCAGCGGGCGCTCGCGGCGTACGACGAGGTCAAGGACCGCTGACCCGACGGGCCCGCGCGGCGAAGGCGCGGGCCCGGAGCCGGTCGGGTCAGGCGCGGTCGCCCTGGTCGTCCCCGCCGCCGAGGCGCTCGGCGCGGTCGTGGCGTTCGCGGATCCCGCGGCCGCGCTTGACGTCCTCGCGCTCCGCGGCGGCCTTCTTGTCGCTGATGACGGTGTCGCGCGGCGGCAGCTGCAGCGTCTCCTCGGCCGCGATGCCGGCCTGGAGCTGACGTCCGCGCTCGAGCTCGGCGTCGAACTCGGCACCGAACAGCAGCGCGAGGTTCGCGATCCAGAGCCAGAGCAGGAACACCACGACCCCGGCGAGCGCGCCGTAGTTCTTGGCGTAGCTGGAGAAGTTCGTCACGTAGAAGGCGAAGCCGACCGAGGCGACGACCAACACGACGAGCGCGATGGCCGCACCCATGCTCATCCAGCGGAACTTCGGCTGCTTCGCGTTCGGGGTGGCGTAGTAGAGGATCGCGATGAGCAGGACGATCGCGAACGCGAGCACCGGCCACTTGGCGATGGACCAGACGACCTGCACGGTCTGCCCGAGGCCGAGCGCCTCCCCGATGGCGTCGGTGACGGGGCCGGAGATCGCGATGATGAGCGCGCAGATCAGCAGGATCACGATGCCGATGACCGTGACGGCGAGCTGCATGGGCTTGAGCTTGAGGAACGGGCGGCCCTCGGGGATCTCGTAGATGCGGTTCATCGCCCGGGTGAACGCCCCGACGTACCCGGAGGCCGACCAGATGGCGAGCACGATGCCCGAGACGAGGGCGAATCCGGCGGCGGGCGACTCGACGAAGCCCTGGATGATGGGCTCGAGCAGCTCGACCGCGCTCGGCGCGATCGGCCGGACGACCTCGATGACCGCGTCCACCGTCGAAGGCCCCTGCCCGAACACGCCGAGCAGCGAGATGATCGCGATGAGCGCCGGGAACAGCGACAGCACCGCGTAGTAGGTGAGCGACGCCGCGATGTCGGTGCACTGGTCGGATCCGAACTCGCGCATCGTCTTCCGGAGGACGTACTTCCAGGACGGCTTCTCGATCTCCGTCGGGGAGTCGGGCTTGCGCGCGTCGTCCTCATCGGGCCGGTCCTCGATGGTGCCGGCCGTGTCTCGTCGTGCCACTGGTGCCTCCGTGGTGTGCTCGGGTCGGGTCCCCTCCCCCAGCGTGGCCCGCGCACGGCGGCGCGCCTAGGCCGCGCCGACCACGGCGTGCCTGCCATACCGCGGGACGGCGACGGCGTCACGCGTCTCGTACACTCGCCGAGGGCCTCGCGCGGCCGCGGATCCGGCACCCGCCGGAACATCCGCCCGCTCGCGCGCGTTCCACTTCCGTGATCGCCCGGGCGATCACCGTGCTCCGCCGACGCGCGCACGGACACCGCACGAGCAGAGGACGCCGCATGCTGCGCACCATGATGACCGCGAAGATCCACCGCGCCACGGTGACGCACGCCGACCTGCACTACGTCGGCTCGGTCACGGTCGACCGCGACCTGCTCGACGCCGCGGACATCCTCGTGGGCGAGCGCGTGAGCATCGTCGACGTGACGAACGGCGCGCGGCTCGACACCTACACGATCGCGGGCGAGCGGGGCAGCGGCGTGCTCGGGATCAACGGCGCGGCCGCGCACCTCGTGGGCGTCGGCGACGTCGTGATCCTCATCGCCTACGGCCAGATGACCACCGAGGAGGCCCGCGTCCTCGAGCCGCGCGTGGTGCACGTGGACGCCGGCAACCGCATCCGCGCCGTGGACGCCGACCCGACAGCGCCGCCCGCGCCTGGCCTCGAGCGCTCCCCGCTGTCCGAGCGAGCCTGATCGGAGCCGCCTCGGCCGGACCGGCAACTGTACTGGGTCCCCCAAACGACGGACACAAGCGCTTCCCCCCAATACGGGGTACATTCCCGCGCAGTCCGGGGGATCGTCAGCATGCGCGGCTACCGTGAAGGTATCCGGTACGGCTCTTCGGGTGAGCGGTACCGCACCAGCCGGTTCGTCTGCGGGTAACAGACGTTCACGTGCGCAGTCCGGCCCGGGCCTCGAAGGCCCGGGCCGGTCTCATTCCCTCTCGATCCCCTCCGGTCAGCGTCCTTCCGCGCGGCGTCTGCGCCGCTCGTCGCGCTCCGCATCGGCCGCCGCGGCCTCCTCGGGCGTCGGCGCCGTGCCGCCCCGGTGCCGGGGCTGCCACCACGCGCCGCGGCCGTCCACCGGGTAGGACGACTGCAGGTCGTCGACCAGCTGCTGGAGCTCGAGGCGCAGGGCGTCGGTGACCTCGCGCGGATCCGCGTCGGGCGCCACGGGGATCCGCTCCCCCACGCGCACGTGGACGGGCACGCCGACGCGGTCGCGCATGCGGATGCGGCGGTTCTTGGTGAGGAGCCGGTGGCCGCCCCACACGGCGACGGGCACGATCGGGACGCCGGCCTCGGCGGCCAGCCGCGCTGCGCCGGTCTTCAGCTCGCGCACACGGAACGACGCGCTCACGCCCGCCTCCGGGAAGACGCCGATGAGCTCGCCCGCGCGCAGGGCGGCGACGGCGTCGGCGTAGGCCGAGGCGCCCGCCGTCATGTCGACGCTGATGTGGCGCATGCGGCGCATCACCCAGCCGACGCCGGGCTTGTGGAACACGCTCCTCTTCGCCATGAACCGGATCCGCCGGCGGTTGTGCAGCCACGTCGCCCACTCGACCAGCGCGAACTCGAGGTAGCCGAAGTGGGTCATGGCGATGACCGCGCCGCCGGTGTCCGGGATGCGGTCGCGGCCGTCGGCGACCAGGCGGAGGCGGAGGGATCCGAAGAGCGCGCGCCCCAGGATGACGGCGGTCCCGTACACGGGCTCGCGGGTGCGGCGGTTCATGCACCGACCATACGGGGGCAGCATCGACGCCGACCGGGAGCCGTCGCTCGGCGGATCGGCGGGTCGACCCCGCCCCCGGCTGTCGGGCCGTGCCCGCGGATCAGCGACGGCGGCGGGCGGGATCCAGCCAGTAGTTCGAGAAGCCCGTGTCGGCCGGGTTCACGTTGAGGCCGGGCGGCACGATCTCGTCGATGCGGTCGAGCGTCGCGGCGTCGAGCTCCAGGGTGGCCGCGTCGAGCTGGGACTCGAGCTGCTCCATGGTGCGCGGGCCGATGATCGCGCTGGACACCGCCGGGTGCCGCAGCACGAACGCGAGCGCGAGGTGGACGAGCGGCACGCCCAGCTCGTCGGCGAGCGCGCCCAGCTGGTCGGCGGCCTCGAACTTCGGGTCGGACGGGTCGTAGCGCGACGGGTCGCGGTCGTTGCGGTGCGTCTTCGGGATGTCCTGGCCCTTCCGGTACTTGCCCGACAGCCAGCCGCCGGCGAGGGGGCTCCACACGAGGGTGCCCATGCCGTGACGCTGGGTCGTGGGCAGGAGATCCGCCTCGACGCCGCGGGTGAGGAGCGAGTACGGCGGCTGCTCCGTGACGAAGCGGGCCGTGCCGCGCTCGCGTGCGACCCACTGGGCCTCCACGACCTGGCTCGGCTGGAACGTCGACGAGCCGATGTAGCGGACCTTGCCCTGCGCGACGAGGTCGGTCAGCGCGCCGAGGGTCTCCTCGATGTCCGTGTGCTCGTCCGGTCGGTGCATCTGGTAGAGGTCGATGTAGTCGGTGCCGAGGCGACGCAGGGAGTCCTCGACCGCGCGCATGATCCAGCGGCGCGAGCCGCCGCGGAAGTTGGCCTCGGGCTTCATCCCGTTGAAGAACTTGGTGGCGAGGATGAGGTCGTCGCGGCGGCCGGACTGCGCGATCGCCTTGCCGACGATCTCCTCCGACTCGCCGTACGCGTAGATGTCTGCGGTGTCGATGAAGGTGATCCCGGCGTCGATGGCGCGGTGGATCACCCGGATCGACTTCTCGTGGTCGGTCTCGCCCCAGGCGCCGAACATCATGGTGCCGAGGCAGAGGCGCGAGACCTCCACGCCCGTGCGGCCGAGGTGGGTGGTGGGCTGGTCCGTGGACGGCTCTGTCATGAGCGCCACGCTACGCGCTAGGCGTCAGGGGCGGCCGTCCGCGGCATCGGCGGGCGCGACGTCGGACTCGGTGGAGGCGCCGGGCTCGACGGTGGCCTCGGCCTCGTCGTCCATGGTCTCCAGCGTGATGTCGGCCTCGGGGGCCTCCTGGCCGTCGGCGTCGAGCGGCACGATGTAGTCGCCGAGGCGACGGCGGGCCGCCTCCTCGCGCTGCACGCGGATCCGCTCGAGCTTCTCCTCGCGCAGGCGCAGGCGCTCGGTGTCGACCTCGACGCGGCGCACGGTGACGCCGCGCGTGGGGCCGGCGGCCTTGGCCGGGGTGGTCCCGCGGCTGGGCTCGCGCTTGGCCGCGGCGCTCGCCGGCTTCCGCGACGGGGCGGTGCCCGACTTCGCGGCCGCCGAGGCGGGCTTGGTCGACACAGCGGGCGGCTTCCCCGAACCCGGGCAGCGCTCGTGGTTGCGACCGTGGTCGAGGATGTTGCCCGTGGCCATGCCGACGGGGTTCGCCTTGCCGCAGACCGAGCACTTCGTCGCGGGGGTTGCTGCCACGTTCGATACCACTTTCCATCGCCGCGCCGTCGCCGGACCGAGGATGCCGGTCGGCCGGACGGCGCGTCTCAACGCTACCCGACGCGGGAGGTGCGGGGATACCGGAGTCCCCGACCGGGTGCGTCAGGCCGCGACGCAGGTGGTGCGCATCCGCACCGTGACGGCTCCGTCGGCCTCCTCCGCCTCGAGGTCGACCGTGACGGAGGCGAGCTCGTCGAGGCCGGCGAGGTGCGTGCCGCCGCAGGGGATCCGCGCGGTGCCGTCGGGCAGCTCGCACACCCAGGAGCGGCGCGAGGTGAGCAGGTCGCCCTCGCGCTCGATCCGGGCGGCCGCTCCGGACGCGACCCAGCCGGCCAGCGTGGCGTCGACACGGGCGCGCACCTCGTCGAGGTGGTCGAGGAGCGCGGCGGGCACGAAGCCCTTCTTCCGCAGCGACTTGCCGAGGCGGTAGGTGTCGACGGACGACCAGGGCCCGATGCGCGAGGTGCCGATGGCGAGCGCGTCGAACCCGGGGGCGCCGAGCGCGTCCACCGGCACGTCCTTGGTCCACGCGTCCGCGAGCGCGCGGTCGAGGGCGAGCGAGGCGAGGTGGCAGCCCGTGTGGCCGGCGCTCAGGGCGCGGCGGTGCTCGGGATCCACCGCGACCTCGACCGCGTCACCCTCCCGCACGTCGGCGTCGCCCGGCACGACGTGGACGGCCACGAACGACCAGCCCTCCGCGCCCTTCTTCACGGGCACGTCGGCGCCGACGTGCAGCGCGGGGCGCCCGCTGTCGGGATCCGCCTCCGCTGCGCCGACGAGGCAGTCGAGCACCTCGATGCCGGACCCGCGCACGCGGAGGACGGCGCGGTCGGCCGGCTGGTCGGGCCAGGCCGCGTCGACCGGGTGGCAGGCCGTGGCGTCGAGCACGACGGCGCGCGTGCCGTCGGCCAGGTCGTCGACGCGGAGGACGGTCCCCTCGGAGGCGACGGATCCCGCCGGGTAGGTCACGCGCGTGGGCGGCAGGGCGACGGCGCCCGCGGGGGTGGAGGTCATGGCGGCTCCCGGCTCGGTGTGCGTCGATCCTCGCAGACCGGGCGCGGCGGACCGGACCCGCGGATCACGCGGGTGCCGCCCCGCGGGACGCCGCACGGCCGAGCAGGCGCCGCAGCACCGCGCGCTCGAGGAGGGTCCACGCGGCGCTCGACAGCAGGTAGAGCGCGGCGGCGAGCGGTGCGACGCCCGCGAAGACGACCGTGACGAACGGCAGAACGCGCATCATGCCGGCCATCCCCGCCATGCCGGGGATCGCCGGGTCGGCGGGCACGGGCGGCCCCTGGAACCGCAGGTCCGCGCGCCGTCGGACCTCCACCACCACGGCGAGCAGCCCGAGCACCGCGATCGAGACGACCACAGGCACGACCCCCAGCCCGGCGGCCGCGAGCGCGCTCGTGCCGAGCGGCATCCCCGCGAAGGGCGCCGCCAGCAGCGCGTTCGCCTCGCCGCCGATCCGCGCGTGCACGAACAGGGCGTACACGGCCGCGAGCACGGGCGCCTGCGCGAGCGTCGGCAGGCAGCCGGCGAGCGGCGACGCGCCCTCGCGGGCGTACAGCTCCTGCGTCGCGCGTGCGAGCTGCTCGGGCTTCCCGGCGTGGCGGCGACGCAG
>NZ_QWGT01000118.1 GCF_003576405.1 Clavibacter lycopersici | reverse complement strand
GCCCGCGTCCGCGAGCTCGGCGAGGTCGGCGTCGGCAGCCGGGCCGGGGTCGAGCACGAGGAGGGCGCGGGCGCCGGAGCGGGCGGCGGCCGTCGCACGGCCGGCCCAGCCGTCGGCGCCGTCGATGACGACCACGTCTCCCGCGTCGTCCGTGCGTCGGAAGGACTCGGGCAGGGAGGCGAGCGCCGCGACGGCCGCCGCCGCGCGCGTCGGCGAGGCCACGGGGTCGATGCGGAGGGTCAGGGCGCTCATGCGGCGACCTCCGTCCGGGTCGCGGGCACGGCGGATCCGGCGTCGGTCGCGGCGGGGGCCGCACCGCCCGCCCGCACGATCGCCGCGCTCTGCTCCGCGATGTCTGTCGCGAGGTCGAGGTCGGCGAGCAGGACCTCCGTCGGCAGCGGCTCGGCGGCGCCGGTGATCACGTCGTGCACGTGCTCCCACTCGGCGACGTAGCCGTTGTCGACGTACGGGCCCCAGCCGGTGGTGCCGCGGGCGTCCGTGAGGGTGGCGGTGCTGGATCCGGCGTGCACGTAGGAGAGGGAGAAGTCGACGTGGAGGGAGCGGTCGCGCGCGACGGCGTCGAGCGTCCACTCGGGATCCCACGAGGCGCCGCCGATGCCGTGCACCTCGAGCACGCTCTCGCCCACCATCGCGACGATCTCGTATCCCCACGGCTTCAGGGCGCGCGCGCTGATCACGCGCGGGCGGGCGTCGGGCAGCAGGCGGCGCGCGAGCGGCAGGTCGTGGATCGCGAGGCCGAGCACGCCGCCGGCGACCGCGAGGGCCTGCGCCTCTACGTCCGGCTCGCCCGCCACCCGGGGCGCGGGTCGGCCGACGATCTCGGTGGCGGAGTCCTCGGAGTCGGGGTTCGGCGGGATGACGGCCGAGATGCGGATGGTGTGCGGCGCGCGGCCGGAGGCGTCCCAGGCGTCGGCCGCGGCGATCCACGCCGGGTCGAACGCGTGCATGGTCCCCACCACGACGGGCACGCCGTGCTCGGCGGACGCGTGCGCGATGGCCCGGCCCTCCTCGGCGCTGACGGCCAGCGGCTTCTCGCAGAGCACGGCGCGCTTGCCGGCGCGGCACGCGGCGATGACCTGCTCGGCGTGGAAGCGGTTCGGGCTGCCGATCACGACGACGTCGACGGCCGGATCCCGGATGAGCGCGTCTGCGTCGGTCGAGTGGCGGGCGCCCGCTCGTGCGGCGACCCGCTCGGCGACGGCCGCGTCGACGTCCATCACGTGGACGACGCGGAACCGGTCCGCCATGCGCGCCAGGGTCGGCAGGTGGATGGCCTGCCCGACCGGTCCGGCCCCGATCAGGCCCACACCGAACACCTCTTCGCCCACGACGTCCTCGTCCCTAGCAATGACCTACGCGCATCGAAAAGTGATGCAGCGTTTACGGTTGAGTCACTGTACGTCCGGGCCAACGGGCGCACAAGGGGGAGGATCGACATCGTGACCGAGATGCGCAGCACGGGGACGACGAGAGGCGCGACGACCGGCGCCGCCGCCGGCCTCCCGCACGGTGCCGGGGATGAGAGCGCGGGCACGATCCCGGGCCCCGGCGGCGGCGCGAGCGCGCGCGGGCCGTACTCGACCGGGGTGCGGCGGCGCGCGGAGATCATCGCGGCAGCCGTGCGCGTGTTCGGGATCCGCGGTTACGGCGCCGCCACGATCAAGGAGATCGCCGACGAGGTGGGCGTGTCCCCCGCGGCCGTGCTCCGTTACTTCCGCAAGGAGGAGCTCCTCACGGAGGTGCTCCGGCAGTGGGACCGCCAGCAGCCGTTCGTCTCCGAGGCCGCCCCCGGCCTGCCCGCGCTGCGCGCCTTCGTCGACCTGATGCGGTACCACGTGGAGCACCGCGGCTTCCTCGAGCTGTACCTGACGTTCGCGACCGAGACCAGCGACGCGACGCATCCGGCCCACGAGTACATGCGCAGCCGGTACGCGCGCACCATCGCGCAGATCCGCCGCCGCATAGGGGAGGCCGTCGACCTCGGGCAGGTGCCGCCGATGGACGACACGACGCTCGACTACGAGGCCGCCTGCTTCCTCGCGATCCTCGACGGCCTCGAGATCCAGTGGATCCACAACCCGCGCCTCGACCTGCCCGCGCTCGTGGGCGAGTACGTCGAGCAGTCGATCGCACGGTGGCGCGGCGGGACGCGGGCGGCGGTGCCGCCGGGCTCGGCGTCCTGGGACTGACGCAGTCAGAAAATTGTGTCTCAGTAATACGGAACCACCGCCAAGTACGACGAGCGCGTTACTCATTACGATGCAACACCCAATAAGACGAGGATCGCATGTCATCAAGAGCAGACCTTCTAAACGCATTTGTCCCATCAAGCAGCATGGAAGATCCCGCCCGCTTTTCCGGTCGCGCTGAGGAGGTGAAAGAGCTGGCCGATGCCTTACAGATTGTTGGCAGTGTTCCGCTGATCTATGGACAGCGCGGTCTCGGTAAGTCCAGCTTGGCGTCACAGCTGAGCCGCATCGCACAGGGCGATGCTGAGCTACTTACAGAGCTTGAAGCGGACGACCGAATTTTACCTAAATCTGCACAGTTCATCACATTTTACATTACGTGCGAGGACTCCACTCGCAATCTAACGGGTCTATTGAACTTGATGATTAATGCAATCGAAGGATTAAAGAGCGAACGCGCCAAGGATGAACATCGCGATCAATACAGGCTTGTTGATAAAAAGACGACCAAAGGCCTGTCTCTCAAGCTTTTCAAACTAGAGACCGTTAAGTCGTATGAAGTTTCCGTCAAGCAGAGGGACACCTCGCGCCTATCGCCGTCGGAGCAGCTTGTAGCTTTAACAGAGACTCTCACCGATGTCTACCAACAGCCAGTGCTTTTCGTCATTGACGAGCTTGACCGTCTTGGTGGAGTCAAAAGACTCGCAAGTTTTCTGAAATCAAACTCGAGTTCCATACTGAAATTTGCGCTCGTGGGAATTGCCACCACTCAGGGCGATCTCCTTGAGGATCACGCATCTCTTAATAGGCAACTTCGTCCGGTCAAAATAGGCCCCATGGATAAGCGCGAGCTAGAGTCTATTGTGGAGCAGACTGAAAGTCTATTTAGTAGATGTGGGCCTTCCGTTCAGCTTCTCCTCGCCAGCTACTCGAAAGCTTGCGCGTCTAGCCGCCGGGTTTCCTTGGTTTGTGCACATTATTGGCCAGCGCGCTCTTATCGAAGCCGCGGAAGGGGGTCATGAGCAGATCGGTACGTCGCACATAGAAAATGCCGTACGGCAGCTCGCCACACGACAGATGGCGCAAACGTATTTCGATCAGTACCAAAAGGCGGTACGTGACTCCGCTCCCCGAGAACAGGTTCTGCGACTATTTGCGGAATGGCCGCAGGAGTACATTCCCACAAGCGAGCTCTATCCCCTTGCAAACAGTCTCGGGGTCACTGCGCCCGCGAACTATGTGGGGCACTTGACTCAGGCTCAATGCGGACACGTTTTAGCTCGAGCTCCGCAGCAGACACGAGCCCTTTACAGATTTCCAGACGAAATGTTCAAGGTATATGCGAGAATACGCCCTGCATTGTATAGCGGGATTGAAGAAGATGTAGCACGCGCGTATCGTGAGCGTCGAGCGTAAAATACGTGGGCAATCAATCACACAAGGCGCATCCATTAACGCGTCGGTCAGCCGCCGCCCCGAGCGCGCCCGGCGGGTGTTCCGCGCCCTCTGGATCGCGGGGTTCGGGATCGGCACCCTCAGCCACGTCCTCGACCTGGCCATCGGCGGGACGGACGTCTACGCGGGCTTCCCCGCCGCGCTGCGCGCCTTCTGGGTCTCGCTCACGGTGCTGGATCCGCTCGTGATCGTGCTCCTGGCCCGGCGGCGCCGCGCGGGGGTCGCCCTCGGCGTCGCGGTGATCCTCACGGACATCGCGGTCAACTGGACGGTCCTCGCGACGGTCGGCGGCATCGCACTGTGGGGCGTGGTGGACCAGACCCTGTTCGCGATCCTGGTGCTGGCCACCGCGCCCGCGCTGCTCCGGTGGTGGCGACGGCCGGAGCCCGCGCGCCGCTAGTGCGCCGCCACGCCCTCCGGCAGCGGCTCGGCCGGGCGACGGACGAAGAACGACGCGACGATGGCGGCGAGCGAGATGAAGCCGCCGATCATGAAGGCCGCCTGCACACCGGCCGCGGTCGCGGTGACCTCGGACTGGCCGTCAGCGAGGCCCGCGACCGTCGTGGTGGTGAGCACCGTGACGAACAGGGCCGTGCCGGCCGCGCCCGCGAGCTGCTGCATCGTGGAGACGGTCGCGCTGCCGTGCGAGTAGAGGCGCGGCGGCAGGGATCCGAGCGCCGAGGTGAGCAGCGGCGTGAACATGAACGCGAGCCCGGCGTTGAGCACCAGGTGCACCGCGATGACCCAGCCGATCGACGTGCCCTCGTGCAGCATCGTGGTCATGCCCCAGAGGGCGATGCTCACGATGACGGCGCCGGGGATCACGAGCGGGCGCGGCCCGACGCGGTCGAACAGGCGGCCGACGATGGGCGACAGCACGGCCATGAGAGCGCCGCCGGGGAGCAGCAGCAGGCCGGTCTCGAGCGTGCCGAGCTGGAGCACGTTCTGCAGGTAGAGCGGCAGGACGATGAGGCTGCCGAACAGCGCCATCATGCTGACGCTGACCATGATGATCGCGACCACGAACGGGCGGCTGCGGAAGGTGCGGAGGTCCATGAGGGCCCGGTCCTCGCGCTGGAGCGAGACCTGGCGGGTGATGAACGCGGCGAGCGCGAGCACGCCGACCGTGATCGGGATCCACAGCGGCAGGGGGGCGTCGCCCTCGGCGGACTCGCCGAGGCTCGAGAGGCCGAAGATCAGGCCGCCGAACGCGAGCGTGGAGAGCACGACCGAGAGGATGTCGAACGGGAGCTTCCGCGGCGTCGTGAGGTTCGTGATCTTCCAGAGGCCGAGCGTGAGCGCGATGAGGGCGATGGGCAGCACGATCCAGAACATCCAGCGCCACGAGAGCGAGCTGAGGATGAGGCCGGACACCGTCGGGCCGATCGCCGGGGCGACCGCGATGACGATGGAGATGACGCCCATGAGGCGGCCGCGGCGCGCGGCGGGCACGAGGTTGAGGACGGTCGTGAACAGCAGCGGCATCATGATCGCCGTGCCGCTGGCCTGCACGATGCGGCCCATCAGGAGGATGCCGAAGCCGGGCGCGATCGCGGCGATGAGCGTGCCGATCGAGAACAGCGTCATGGCGGCGCCGAAGACCTGGCGGGTGGAGAAGCGCTGCAGGATGAAGCCGGTCGCGGGGATCACGACGGCCATCGTCAGCATGAAGCCGGTGGTGAGCCACTGCGCGGTCGCGGTGGTGATGTCGAGGTCGGCCATGAGGCTCGGCAGGGCGACGCTCATGATCGTCTCGTTGAGGATCACGACGAAGGCCGCGACGACGAGCAGGCCGATGACGAGCGGGGCGCCGTGCGGCAGGCGCTCGTCCTCGGGGGCGACGGCGCGGTCGGCCCGGGCGTGGGCCTCGGTGGGCAGGGTCTCGTCGCGCCGGGTGTCGGCGGAAGGCGGCGTGGTCATGGGGTGGATCTCCGGGGAGTGGATGGCGGGCGCACGCGACGCTGCGGAGCGGGGACGATCCGGATGTCAGACTTGGACCATGTGGCAGTCTATGACACGAACGGCGGATCCGGCAGGTCGGATCCGCGGGAGGCGGATGACGGCATGGGCACGGTGAGCGAGACGGCGGAGACGACGGACGCCGCGAGCGCGGGCGGCACGGCGGGCGGCGCCGCGGGCCTCCGCGAGCGGCGGCGCATGGCGACGACCACCGAGATCAGCGAGGCGGCGCTCTCCCTGTTCGAGCAGCGCGGCATGGCGGCCACCACGATCCACGACATCGCGCAGGCCGCCGGTGTCTCCGACCGCACCTGCTTCCGGTACTTCCCGAGCAAGGAGGAGTCGGTCCTCACGCTCCATCCCGTGTTCGACGCGCCGCTCGACGCGTGGCTGGCGGAGGTCGACCGCGGATCGGCGCCGCTCCCCCAGCTCGAGGCCGTCTACGAGCGCGTGCTCGCGACCCTCGACGGCGACCTCTCCGCCATCGCCCACCAGCAGCTCCGCGTGCGCCGCCTCATGGCCGACGAGCCGCAGCTGCGGTCGACCGCGGTCTCCATCGACGCGACGCGCTCGTGGGAGCTGGCCGAGCGGATCACGACAGCGTTCGGCGGCCGCATCACGGCCCAGGAGGCCCGGCTCGTGACGGAGCTCGCGGGCGTCGCGGTGCGCGCGGCCTTCGACGAGTGGGCGGATGCGCGCACGGCCGGCCTCGATGCCACCCTGGTCGCGTCGTTCGCGGCGGTGCGCCGCCGGCTGCGCGACATCGCGGGCACCGGCGCGGCCTGACCTGGCGATCACTCCCATGCGGTCCCGTCAGCTTCAGCGGCGCTGAAGCTGACGGCGCCCCTCAGCCGAACGCGCGCCGTGACGCGATCTCCGCGCCCGCGACCAGCGCCCGGAGCTTCGCCCACGCGACGTCGGTCGCGACGAACTCGTAGCTCGCGAAGGTCGAGAGCCCGCAGTCGGTGCCGGCGATGACGCGGGTCGGGTCGCCAACGGCGTCGACGACCTCGAGGATCCGGTTCGCGATCACCTGCGGGTGCTCCAGGTAGTTGGTGGTCACGTCCACCACGCCCGGGATGAGCACGGCGCCCTCCGGCAGCGGGTGGTCGCGGAACGCCGGCGCCTCGTGCTGGTGCGCGGGGTTGCCGAGCGGGATGCTGAACGCGCCCACCTTCGCCCGGTAGAGGTGCGGGAGCAGCACGTCGACGGGCACGTCGTCCTGGTGCGGGCCCTGCCAGTTGCCCCAGCAGACGTGGAGTCGCACCCTCTCGCGGGGGATGTCGCGGATCGCGTGGTTGAGCGCGTCGACGTGCAGGTCGACCGCGGCGAGGAACTCCTCGAGGGTGGCGTCGCCGAACTGGATCACCCGCTCCATCGCGAGGTCGGGCGCGTCGAGCTGCAGGACGTGGCCGCGGGCGACGATGGCGTCGTACTCGAGCTTGAGCTGGTCGGCGAGCGCGAACACGTAGGCGCGGTCGTCGCCGTAGTGCGGGTTCGCGGCGTCGAGCAGCAGGGTCGTCGAGACGATCCCCGGGGTCGCCGCGGAGAAGAACGTGCCGGCGGGTGCGAGGCCGCGGGCGGCCTGCGCGCCGAGCTCGCGGTCGAAGCCGTCGAGGTCCTCCGTGATGCCGGCGAGCGTCGGGTCGTAGGTCAGCAGGCCCTGCGCGACCGGCGGATCCCAGACCCGCGCGACGTCGGCGCCCTCCACGATCTGCTTGGCCTGGAACGCCGCGTAGTCGGGGAACTTGAGCGAGTCGAGCGTGGGCTTCCGGTGCCCGGCCCCGCCGAAGCCCTCGATGCGCTCGAGCACGTAGGTCGAGAAGCCGACGCGCGGCACCTCGCCGTCGTTGACGACGTCGAGCCCGGTCTCCAGCTGCCGCCGCACGGTGTCGGCGACGGCCGACGCGGTGACCTCCGCGAGCTCGTCCTGGTCGAACGGTCGCCGCTGGTCGCGGGCGACGAGCAGCCGGGTCAGCTCGGGCGTGCGCGGCAGGCTGCCGGCGTGCGTGGTCAGGATGCGGTCGGTCATGCGGGCTCCTCGGGGGCGGGGCGGGTCGGGTCGGATGCGTCGAGCGGGCGGGCTCAGCGCGGACGGCGATCGAGTGGCACGGGCGTCGCGCCGGAGCCAGCCTGGCGGACCGCGCGCCCGTGCGCGCCCGTGCGCGCCCGGGATCGCCGGCTGATCCGTCACACGACGACATGCGCGGCCGGATCCGGACCCCGCGCGCGGACCCGCGCGTGTGGACGGTCGGACGCCGATGCCGGCACACGTCTGTACCGTCCGTGCACAGACCGCAGCGCTCCCCGCGCGCGACGAGGGAGATCGAGCATGCGTCGTGCCGTGGATCCGCAGGGCCTCCCCCTCGTCTTCGGCGTCGTCGCCCTCGGCTCCGCGTGCGTCGCCGCCGGGGTCCTCGCGGTCCTCACCGTGGGCGTGCTCCGCTTCCGGCAGCTGCTCCTCGCGGATCCGATCGCGCCGTCGCCCTCCGCCGCGCACCCCTGACGCACCGCCCGCACCCGCACCCGCACCCGCGGAACGCCTCCGCACCCGTCCGCCCTCCGCCCGCGCCCGCCGCGCGCCCCGACCGGAAGCAGCATCGTGTCCTCCTACCTCCTCTGCGCCCCGCCCATCTACGGCCACCTCGCGCCGCTCATCGCCGTCGGCCGGGGTCTCGCCGCCCGCGGGGACGAGATCACCGTGCTCACCGGCACGAAGTACCGCGAGCTGGTCACGGCCTCCGGCCTCCGGTTCGCCCCCATCCCCGCCGACGTCGACTTCGACGACGCCCACCTCGAGGAGCTGCTCGCGACCGCGGCCGCGGCGCGGGGCGTCGCGAACATCCGGGAGGGGATCATCGCGCTGTTCGTGCGCGTGATCCCCTCGCAGCACCGCGCGCTGCAGGCGCTCCTCGCGGCGGAGCGGTTCGACGCGGTGCTCGCGGAGGCGACCTACACCGGACTCGTCCCCTACCTCGCCCTCCCTCCCGAGGACCGCCTGCCCGTCCTCGGCATCGGCACCACGCCCGTCGTGCTCGGGAGCGTCGACGCGGCGCCGTTCGGCGCGGCCCTCCCGCCGGGTCGCGGGCCGCTCGGCCGCCTCCGGAACCGGGCGCTGGCGCTCGCCCTCCGCCCGG
>NZ_QWGT01000117.1 GCF_003576405.1 Clavibacter lycopersici | reverse complement strand
CGCACCGGGCTGGCCCCGCCTGCGCCGCGGAGCGTCCGCGCCCCGGGCGCCCGCGCACGTGCATGCGATGATGAGCCGTGCCCGACATGCCCCATCGCCCCGCCGAGCACGGCGTCGACGAGGGCGGCCCCATCGTGGCGCCGGATCCCGGGACCGCGCCCACCCGCGTCTCGCAGCGCGCGCACGAACGCGCGGTCACGGCCCGCGGATCCCGCCTCGACGACCTCTGGGCGCGCCTCGTCTCCACCCCCGCCCGCCGCCGCGCCTGGCACTGGGGCGGGCCGATCGCCATCACGCTGCTGGCCGCGCTGCTCCGGATCCAGAGCCTCGGCCACCCGGCGACGCTCGTGTTCGACGAGACGTTCTACGTGAAGGACGCCTGGACCCTCCTCCACCTCGGCTACGAGGGCTCGTGGCCGGACGATCCGAACCCCGACTTCATCGCGGGCCAGACCGACGGCTACCTGCAGGCGCCCGCGTTCGTGGCGCACCCGCCGCTCGGCAAGTGGATCATCGCGCTCGGCCTCGCTGTCTTCGGTGCGGCGGATCCGGTCGGCTGGCGCATCGCGACGGCCGTCGTCGGCACGCTCGCGGTCGTGCTCATCATGCTCGTCGCCCGCCGCCTCACCGGCTCCGCGGTCGTCGCGGCGATCGCCGGCTTCCTCTTCGCGATCGACGGCCACGCCATCGTCATGAGCCGCACCGCGCTGCTCGACACGCACGTCATGTTCTTCGGGCTGCTGGGCTTCGGCGCGATCCTCCTCGACCGCACATGGCACGAGCGCCGGTTCGAGCGGCTCCTCGCCCTCCGCCGCGACGCCCGACCCGAGAGCGCGCGCCCGATCGAGTTCGGCCCGGTCGTGCTGTGGCGCCCCTGGCTGATCGCCGCAGGGCTCGCGTTCGGCGCGACCAGCTCGGTCAAGTGGTCCGGAATCTTCTTCGTCGCCGGCTTCGGCCTCTACGTGGTCCTCACCGACATGCTGCTGCGCCGCCGCCACGGGCTCGCCGCGTGGTTCACGGCGGGCGCAGCGGTGCAGGGTCCCGTCTCGTTCCTCCTGCTGGTCCCGTCCGCCGTCGCCGCGTTCCTCGCCTCCTACGCGGGCTGGTTCGCGACCTCGAACGGCTACTTCCGGAACTGGGCGGCGGAGGGCGCGAACGCGTGGCAGGGCTCTCTGGCGTGGGTGCCGCTGCCGATCCAGAGCCTGTGGCACTACCTCGCGCAGCAGTACGCGTTCAACGTGGGGCTCGACGTCACGCACCCGTACCGCGCGGATCCGCGCCTCTGGCTGCTCCTCTACCGCCCGACGCAGTTCTACTACGAGGGCTACGGCTACGGGGAGGCGGGCTGCACGATCGACGCGTGCTCGGCGTCCGTCACGTCGATCGCGAACCCGATCATCTGGTGGCTCTCGGTCGCGGCGATGCTCTACCTCGTCTACCGGCTCGCCGCCCGCCGCGAGTGGCGCGTGGGCCTCGTGCTGATGGGGATGGTGGCCGGGTACCTGCCGTGGCTGCTCTACGTGAACCGCACGGTGTTCCAGTTCTACTCGATCGCCTTCGAGCCGTACCTCATCCTCAGCCTCGCGATGGTGCTCGGGCTGATCCTCGGCGACCGCCGCGATCCCCGGCCGAGGCGCACGCGCGGCATCGTGATCGTCGGCGCGATCCTCGTGGTGTGCGCCCTCGTGAGCGCGTTCTTCTACCCGCTCTGGGTCGGCCAGCTCGTGCCCACCTGGTTCTGGCGGCTGCACGCGTGGATCCCCTCGGGCTGGATCTGATGCCCGCCACCGCGACCCGCCTCCACCCCGCGCTCCCCGGCCTGGGCGCCGCCGCCGCAGCGGCGCTCGTCGCGTGGGCCGTGCACGCGCTCGTCCCGGCGATCCCGCTGCTCACCGTCGCCGTCGCCCTCGGCATCGTCGCCGCCCAGATCCCCGCCGCCCGGCCCGCGCTCACCGGCCCGCTGAAGCCCGGCCTCACGCTCGCGTCGAAGCGGCTGATGCGCATCGGCGTCGTGCTCCTCGGCCTGCAGCTCGGCCTCTCCGACATCGTCGGGCTCGGCTGGCGTGCCGTGCTGCTCGTGGTCGCGGTCGTCGTGCTCGCGTTCGCCGGCACGTACGCCATCGCCCGGGCGCTCCGCATGCCCGGCCAGCAGCCGCTCCTCCTCGCCACCGGGTTCTCGATCTGCGGGGCGAGCGCGATCGGCGCCATGGCCGGCGTCACGCGCGCGAAGCCCGCCGACCAGGGCGCGCCCGTCGCGCTCGTCACCCTCTGCGGCACCCTCGCGATCGCCGTGCTGCCGCCGCTCGCCGGCCCGCTCGGCCTCGACGACGTCGCCTTCGGCCACTGGGTCGGCGCGGGCGTGCACGACGTGGGGCAGGTCGTCGCGACAGCCCAGATCGCCGGATCCGCGGCCCTCACCATCGCGATCGCCGTGAAGCTCACGCGCGTGCTGCTGCTCGCGCCCGTGGTCGCCGTGGCCGGCGTCGTGATGCGCCGCCGCGACGGCCGGGTCGAGGGCGCCGCGCGTCCGCCGATCGTGCCGCTGTTCGTGCTCGGCTTCCTGGCCGCCGTGCTGATCCGCACCTTCGTGCCGCTGCCCGAGGGCGTGCTCGACGCCGCGCAGGTCGCGCAGACGGCGCTGCTGGCGGTCGCGCTCGTGGCGCTCGGATCCGCGGTGCGCCTCCGCGAGCTCGTCGGCCAGGGCGGATCCGCGCTCGCCGCCGGCCTCCTCTCCTGGGCGCTCATCGCCGCCCTCGCGCTGGCGGCCGTGCGCCTGAGCTGATCCACCGTCCGCGGGCCGCCGTCCGCCGTCCGCCGGCCCGCTCGGCCCGCCCGCATGTCGCCGCATTACGCCCCGGCCGGGGAACCGTCGGGAGCGCGGGCTAGCGTCGGGTCATGGTCGATCGCGAGTACGGGTTCAAGACGAGGGCGATCCACGCGGGCAACATCCCCGACGCCACCACGGGTGCGCGCGCCCTCCCCATCTACCAGTCGAGCGCGTTCGTCTTCGACGACACCGCCGACGCCGCCGCGCGCTTCGCGCTGCAGAAGTACGGCAACGTCTACTCGCGCCTGTCGAACCCCACGGTCGCGGCGTTCGAGGAGCGCGTCGCGAGCCTCGAGGGCGGCCTCGGCGCGGTCGCGACCTCCAGCGGGCTGAGCGCGCAGTACATCACCTTCGCCTCGCTCGCGGGCGCCGGCGACCACATCGTCGCCTCCGCGAACCTCTACGGCGGATCCATCACCCAGCTCGACGTGACCCTCCGCCGCTTCGGCGTCGAGACCACGTTCGTGCAGTCGAGCGACCCGGCCGACTACGCCGCCGCCATCACCGACCGCACCAAGCTCGTCTTCGCGGAGACCGTCGCCAACCCGTCGGGCGAGATCGCCGACATCGAGGGGCTCGCCGCCGTGGCGCACGCCGCGGGCGTCCCGCTCGTCATCGACTCCACCATCGCGACCCCGTACCTCAACCGGCCCATCGAGTGGGGCGCCGACATCGTCATCCACTCGGCCACCAAGTTCCTCGGCGGGCACGGCACCACGCTCGGCGGCGTGGTCGTCGAGTCCGGCCTCTTCGACTGGGAGAGCGCGCGGTTCCCGCTCCTCGACCAGCCCGTGCCGAGCTACGGCGGCCTCAACTGGACCGGGAACTTCGGCGAGTACGCGTTCCTCACGCGCCTCCGCGCCGAGCAGCTCCGCGACATCGGCCCCGCGCTCGCGCCGCACTCCGCGTTCCTCCTCGCGCAGGGCGTCGAGACGCTCCCGTACCGGATGCAGGCGCACATCGACAACGCGCGGGCCGTCGCCGAGTGGCTCGATGCGGATCCGCGCATCACCGCCGTCAACTGGGCCGGCCTCCCCGCGCACCCGCACCACGAGCGGGCGCGCAAGTACCTGCCGACGGGCCCCGGATCCGTGTTCACCTTCGAGGTCGCGGGCGGCCGCGAGGTGGGCCAGCGCTTCATCGAGTCGGTGGAGCTCGCGAGCCACCTCGCCAACATCGGCGACGCGAAGACGCTGATCATCCACCCGGCCTCCACGACCCACGCGCAGCTGAGCGAGTCGCAGCTGGTCGACGCGGGCGTGCTGCCCGGCATCGTCCGCATCAGCGTCGGCATCGAGGACGTCGCCGACATCATCCACGACCTGGACCAGGCGCTGACCGCCGCCCTGGAGGGAGCGAAGTGAGCTTCGACACCGGCGGTGTGCCGCCCGAGCAGACCGGATCCACGCCCCACCCGGCTGCGGACGCCGCCGACCTCGACCCGCTGGATCCGGGAGAGGAGGCCGCAGACCGCCAGGCGGGCGACGCCGCGGAGGCGCAGGCCGCCGACACCGATGCCGCCGCGCCCGTCGAGCCCGTGTCGGATCCTGACGCCCACGGCACCCAGACCACGCAGCTGCAGAACGGCCTCACCTGCGCGATCCCCCGCTCCAGCCCGCTCGCCGCGCTCCTGCGCAGCGAGCGCACGTGGACCGGCCCGAGCGCGAAGGAGCGCCAGGCGATCCTGCGCCGCGCGAAGAGCGTCGCCATCGTCGGCGCCTCGCCGAACCCGGCCCGGTCCAGCTACTTCGTCGGCACGTACCTGCAGCAGTCGAGCGACTACCGCGTGTACTTCGTGAACCCGAACGCCACCGAGATCCTGGGGCAGAAGGCGTACCCGGACCTCGCGTCGCTGCCCGAGGTGCCCGACATCGTCGACGTGTTCCGCAAGGCGAGCGACATCCCGTCCGTGGTGGACGACGTCGTCGCGATCGGCGCGCCCGCCATCTGGGTGCAGCTCGGCATCTGGAACCAGGAGGCCGCCGAGGACGCCGAGGCCCGCGGGCTCACGGTCGTCATGGACCGCTGCATCAAGGTCGAGCACGCGCGCTTCCACGGCGGGCTGCACCTGCTCGGCTTCGACACCGGCGTGATCAGCTCGCGGAAGGCGACCGCCTAGCCGCTGCCCGGATCACCAGCCGAGCGTGCCCGGCGCGCCCTTGAACGGGCCGACCACGCGCGGCGTGATCCAGCCGCCGTAGAAGTCGCCCTCCTGCGCCTCGACCTGGATGCCGTCGACCGTGATCCGGTCCACGCGCGACGGGTACACGGCGATCTTGTCGGCCAGCACCTCGAAGCCGCGCGTGGGCGACGGGTACCACCAGGCCGCGCGGTCGGCCGTGACGCCGCCGGCCGTCAGCGAGAGGTAGGTGGCCTCCCCCTTGTACTCGCACCACGAGCGCCCGGCGGCCGACGAGAGCACGCCCGCGGCGAAGTCGGCGGAGGGCAGGTAGTAGACGGGCGGGTGGCTCGTCTCGAGCACGCGCACCGCGGATCGGCTGTCGGCGACGACGCGGCCGCCGAGCTCGATCACGACCCGCTCGGCGCTCGGATCCACCCGCGGCGGACGCGGGTAGTCCCACACCGACTCCTGCCCTTCGCCGGGGATCTCGCGGGGACGACGGGCGGGTGGGATGCGCATGCGCCGACGGTACCGCGGGCTCCTGTGCGCCGCGGATCCGGCGGGATCCGGGGCCGGGAGCCCCCATCCCGTAAAGGCGTATCCACTAAACGTTTTTGCACGAATGGTCCTCAGGGTGCTTGACTAGGGCACGTCCACCCGCATTCGGGTGTCACACAGCACGAAATCTTCGAGGAGTAACGCACATGGGCATCATCGGTTTTCTGGTTCTGGGTCTGATCGCCGGAGCGCTCGCCAAGCTGATCCTCCCGGGCAAGCAGGGTGGCGGAATCATCGTCACGCTGATCCTGGGTGTCGTCGGCGCCTTCCTGGGCGGCTTCATCGGCAGCGCCCTGTTCAACAAGGGCGTCGACAGCTTCGACCTCGGCTCGCTCGCGCTCGCCATCGTCGGCGCGATCATCGTCCTGCTGGTCTACGGCGCGATCGTCGGCCGCAAGAAGGCCTAGTCCTTCCTGCTGCATCCGGAGCCCCCGTCGCCCGACCCACGTGGTCCGGCGGCGGGGGCTCCCTGCATGTCGGCTCCCTGAGCCGGGCGGGTCGCGGCGCGGCGCGTGCCTACGATGACCGCATGCCCGACGCCGCAGCCCCCGCCCGATCCCGCTCCCGCACCGCCGCCGTCCTCGTCGCGGTCGCGCTGCCGCCGCTGGCCCTGGCCGCCGCCGGCCTCTCGCACCCCGACCAGCTGACCGACGACACCGCGATGCACTGGCGCGACATGCACATCGCCCTGCTCCCCGTGTTCCCGCTGCTCGCGATCGCGCCGATCCTCCTCACGCGCCGCCACGACCGCCGCCTCGGGATCCTCGCGGTCGTCCTCGGCTTCGCGTACGCCGTCTGCTACCAGGCCCTCGACATCCTCGCGGGCATCGCGGCCGGCGCCCTGAAGATGGAGGGCGGCCAGGGCGTGACGACCATGTACGCGCTCGCGGACGGGATCGTCGTCACGGGCGTGTGGGCGTACGTCGCCGTGACCGTGCTCGCGAGCGCGCTCGTGATCCGGCACGCGGGCCTCCGCGCGCTGCCGGGAGCGGCGATCGCCGTCGTCGCGGCCGTCTCGTTCGTGGACAGCCACATCTTCTTCCCGCGCGGCGTGATCACCATGCTCGGCCTCGCCGTCGGCTGGACCTGGCTGGCGCTCGCCTCCCGCGGACCCGCGCGCCGCGGCCTCGCGCGCCCGGGGGCTCCCGCGGCCGACCGCGCGGAGACGGCGGCATAGTCTGACGGGATGACAGCGTACGTCTCGGCACTCGACCTCTTCTCCATCGGGATCGGGCCGTCGAGCTCGCACACCGTCGGCCCCATGCGCGCGGCGCTGCTCTTCGCCGAGGAGTGCGCGGCGTCGCCCCGGCTCACGGAGATCACGCGCGTCACCGTGCGGCTGTACGGGTCGCTCGGCGCCACCGGCCTCGGGCACGGGACCCCGGACGCGGTCGTCGCGGGGCTCGCGGGGCTGGCGCCCGAGACGTGCGATCCGGACGAGGTGCGCGGCCGCTGGTCCGGGCTCGGCGAGGGGGTCGACGTGCCGCTCGCGGGGATCCACCCGGTGCGCATGGTGGGACGCGACCTCACCTTCGAGCCGTTCACGCGCCTCCCCCGGCATCCCAACGCGATGCACCTCGCCGCCCTCGACGCCGAAGGCGGCACCGTGCTCGAGAGCACGTGGTTCTCCGTCGGCGGCGGCTTCGTGCTGCGCGAGGACCAGGCGCCGTCCGCCGTGCTGCCCACGGGCCTGCCGCACTCCTTCTCCAACGCTGACGAGCTCATCGCACTCGCGGAGTCGACCGGGCGCTCCATCGCCGACGTCGCGCGCGACACCGAGGAGTCGATCCACGGATCCCGACGCGCCGTCGCCGGCCTCGACGCGATCTGGGACGCCATGGCCGCGTGCGTCACCGCGGGCCTCGGCGGCCAGGGCACGCTGCCGGGCGGGCTCAACGTGCGACGCCGGGCCGCGCGGGTCGCGTCGCAGCTCGCGACCATCGACGCCGAGGGCGCGCGCGACACCTCGCACGAGTGGCTGCACGCGTTCGCGCTCGCGGTGAACGAGGAGAACGCGTCAGGCGGCCGCGTGGTCACGGCGCCGACCAACGGCGCGGCCGGGATCATCCCCGCGGTCGGCTCCTACTACCTGCGCTTCGTGCCGGGCGCGGACCGCGACGGGATCCGCGACTTCCTGCTCACGGCCACCGCGATCGGCTCGCTCGTGAAGGCCAACGCGTCCATCTCGGGCGCGGAGGCCGGCTGCCAGGGCGAGGTCGGCACGGCGTGCGCGATGGCGGCCGGCGCCCTGTGCGCGGTGCTCGGCGGATCACCGCGGCAGGTCGAGAACGCGGCCGAGATCGCGATGGAGCACCACCTGGGCCTCACGTGCGATCCCGTGGGTGGGCTCGTGCAGATCCCGTGCATCGAGCGGAACGCGATCGCCGCCTCCACCGCCGTGAACGCGGCCCGGATGGCGCTGCACGGCGACGGGACGCACCTCGTCTCGCTCGACACCGTGATCGAGACGATGCGGCAGACGGGCCTCGACATGTCCACCAAGTACAAGGAGACGTCCACGGGCGGGCTCGCGGTCAACGTCATCGAGTGCTGAGCGCGCGCGGCTCCCGCCGTCGTGTCAGGCTGGGCGCATGGGTGTCCCCGCGCTGCTGCTCGCCGTCGCGGCGCTGCTGATCCTGGGCACCACGCAGCTCGCCGCGTGGGGCGTCCTCCGGCGCAACGGCTGGATCGGGATCCGCACGCGCCCCCTCATGGCGAGCGACGAGGCCTGGCGCGCCGGGCACCTGGCAGCCCTCCCCGCGCTCCGCAGCACGTGCCTGCCCGTCGCGATCGGCGGCGTCATCGGCGGGATCGCGGCGGGTGCCGGCATGAACAGCGTCGCGAGCTGGGGCGCGCTCCTGCTCGTCGGCGGGATCCTCTGGAGCACGTTCCGCGCGGGGCAGGCGGCCAAGCGGGTCGCCCGGCGCCAGGAGGCGGAGCGGGAGGACGCGGACCGGCACTCCGCCGCCCGCCGCCCCCTCCGCCGCGACTAACCGACCGAGCGCCCCGCCGCCAGCTGCTCGCGCAGCGCCGCGGGCGTCCTCACGGGGAGGCGGCAGACGAAGTCGGCGCACAGGTACGCGGTGGCGGCGGATCCGGCGGTCCGGTCCGCGAGCAGCTCGAAGCCCGCGTCGGCCCACGCGCGCGCGGCCCGCTCCGTGACGACGAGCGCCACGTCCGGTGGCCGGATGCGGCCGCGCGCGACCGCGGCGAGCGGATCGGCCGTCGCGTCGGCGTCGTCCGGCAGCACCACGACGAGCTGCCGCGCCGCCTGCTGGATCGCG
>NZ_QWGT01000116.1 GCF_003576405.1 Clavibacter lycopersici | reverse complement strand
GGTCGTGGGCTCCGCGGGAGCGGACGGGCGCGTGGGCGCCGGGAGCGGCGCGGCCGGCACGAACACGGGCGTGGGCGCCGCGACGGGCGGGTGCTCGGGGTTCACGCCGACCGGGTTCTCGGCGGTCCGCGGCAGGTCGATGGCGGACGTCTGGTACTGGCCGCCGACCTCGTCGCGGACGACCTCGCCGCCGATCAGCTCGATGACGCGCTTCTGCATCTGGTCGACGATGCCGGAGTCGTGGGTGGCCATGATCACCGTGGTGCCGTTGGCGTTGATCCGCTCGAGCACCTGCATGATGCCGGCGCTCGTCAGCGGGTCGAGGTTGCCGGTGGGCTCGTCGGCGAGGAGCACGGCGGGCTTGTTCACGACGGCGCGGGCGATGGCCACGCGCTGCTGCTCACCGCCGGAGAGCTCGTGCGGGAGTCGCTGCTCCTTGCCCTGCAGGCCCACCATCTTCAGCACGTCGGGGACGGCCTCCTGGATGAAGCCGCGCGACTTGCCGATCACCTGGAGGGTGAAGGCGACGTTGTCGAAGACCGACTTGTTCGGGAGCAGACGGAAGTCCTGGAACACCACCCCCAGGCTCCGCCGGTAGTAGGGGACCTTGCGGCTCGACAGCTGGTTCAGCTGCTGGCCCAGGACGTGGATCGTGCCCTGCGTGGGCCGATCCTCCTTGAGCACGAGACGCAGGAAGCTGGACTTGCCGGACCCGGATGCGCCGACGAGGAAGACGAACTCCCCCCGCAGGATCTCGAGGTCGACGGAGCTCAGCGCCGGTCGGGGGTTGCCGGGATACACCTTGGATACGTGGTCGAACCTGATCATGTCGGTACGACCCTAGGCACGGGAGGTGCCTTTCGCCGCATCGACTCACCGCGGCGGGCGGTCCCCCGGACTCTCTCAGGCGCGGTCGGGCGACTTCCGCCAGCGGATCCCCGCGGAGATGAAGCCGTCGAGGTCGCCGTCGAACACGTTCGACGGGTTGTTGACCTCGTGCTCCGTGCGGAGGTCCTTGACCATCTGGTACGGCGCGAGCACGTAGCTGCGCATCTGGTCGCCCCAGCTCGCCGTGATGTTGCCGGCGAGCTCCTTCTTGGTGGCCGCCTCCTGCTCGCGCTGGACGAGGAGGAGGCGCGACTGCAGCACCCGGAGGGCGGCGGCGCGGTTCTGGATCTGGCTCTTCTCGTTCTGGCAGGTGACGACGATGCCGGTCGGCAGGTGGGTGATCCGCACCGCCGAGTCCGTCGTGTTGACCGACTGGCCGCCGGGGCCGGACGAGCGGAAGACGTCCACCCGCATGTCGTTCTCGGGGATCTCGATCGACTCGGTCTGCTCGATGAGCGGCACGACCTCGACCGCGGCGAACGAGGTCTGGCGCTTGCCCGCGGAGTTGAAGGGGCTCATCCGCACCAGGCGGTGCGTGCCGGCCTCCACGGAGAGCGTGCCGAACGCGTAGGGCGCGTCGATCTCGAAGGTCGCCGACTTGATGCCCGCCTCCTCCGCGTACGAGGTGTCGAGCACGGTGGCGGAGTAGTCGTGCTGCTCGGCCCAGCGCAGGTACATGCGCATGAGCATCTCGGCGAAGTCGGCCGCGTCGACGCCGCCGGCTCCCGCGCGGATCGTGACCACGGCGGGCCGGGGGTCGAACTCGCCGTTGAGGAGCGTCTGCACCTCGAGCTCGTCCATGATCCTCGTGATCCCGGCGAGCTCGACGACCGCCTCCTCGGCGGACTCCTCGTCGTCCTTCGCCATCTCCACCAGCACGTCGAGGTCGTCGAGGCGGCGCTGCAGCTCGTCGATGCGCTTGAGCTCCGACTGGCGGTGGCTGAGGTCGCTCGTGACCTTCTGCGCCTTCTCGGTGTCGTCCCAGAGGTCCGGCTCGCCCGCCTGGGCGCTCAGCTCCTCGACCTCCTGCTGCAGGCGCTCGACGCCGACGACCGAGCGGATGTTGGAGTAGGTGTCGCGCAATTCTGTGATCCGCGATGAGAAGTCCTGGTCGATCATGGTGGCCCCCAGCCTACCGTCCGGCCCGCGGGCGGCGTCCGGGACGGGGCCCGCCCGCGCGTAGGCTCGGGGGCGATGTCGCCCCCCGATGCCCCCTTCTCCCTGCGTGCGGTCGCGCTCCCCGCGCTGCTGCCCGCGCTCCTCTTCTCCATCGGCGAGGGGGCGATCATCCCCATCATCCCGATCGTCGCGGGCAGCCTCGGTGCCTCGCTCGCGATCGCCGCGTTCATCGGCGGGATGATCATGCTCGGCGAGCTCGTGGGCGACATCCCGAGCGGATCCGTGGTGAGCCGCATCGGCGAGCGCACCGCCATGATCGGAGCGGCCTTCGTCTCCATCGGCGGCCTGGTGCTGTGCCTGCTGGCGCCGAACCCGCTGGTGCTCGGCGTGGGCGTCTTCCTCATCGGCGTCTCGACGGCCGTCTTCGCGCTCGCGCGGCACGCCTTCATGACGAGCTTCGTGCCGCAGGCGTTCCGCGCGCGGGCGCTGTCGACGCTCGGCGGCACGTTCCGCGCCGGCTACTTCGTGGGGCCGTTCCTCGCCGCCGGCGTGATCCACATGACGGGGGCGTCGCAGTCGGCGTTCGTGATCCACATCGTCGCGTGCCTCGCCGCCGCCGTGACGCTGCTCGTGCTGCCGGACCCGATGGACGTGGTGCGCCGCAACCGCGCCGACCTGCAGAGCGCCGCGGCCTCGACCGCGGGCGAGCCGCAGGACGACGAGTCGGTCGCGGCGGCCGCGGGCACCGCTCCCCCGGCGCGCGGGTCGGCCGGCCTCGCGCAGACGCTGTGGCGGTTCAAGGGCGTGCTGGTCAAGCTCGGATCCGGCGCGGCCCTCATCGGCGCGATGCGCGCGGGCCGCGGCGTCCTCCTGCCGCTGTGGGCCGTGAGCATCGGCATCTCGGACGCGAACACGGCGCTCATCATCGGCATCGCCGGCGGCGTGGACTTCGCGCTCTTCTACGCGAGCGGCCAGATCATGGACCGCTTCGGCCGCCTCTGGAGCGCCGTGCCGTCGATGGTCGGCCTCGGTCTCGGCTACCTCGTGCTCGCGCTGACGCCCGACCTGCCGACGAGCGTGCAGTGGTTCATCGGCGTGGCCATGTTCATGTCGGTCGCGAACGGCGTGGGCTCGGGGATCCTCATGACCCTCGGCGCCGACCTCGCCCCCCGCGAAGATCCCGCCCCCTTCCTCGGGGCCTGGCGCTTCACGGGCGACGCCGGCAGCGCCGCGTCGCCGCTCCTCATCGCCGCGCTCACCTCCGCCGCGTCGCTCGCCGTCGCCAGCGGGGTGATGGGCGTGCTCGGGCTCATCGGCGCGGGGATCCTCGTGCGGTACGTGCCCCGGTACGTGCCCCGGAAGCCGCGACCGACCGCCTGACGCATGGCGTACGGCGCCCGCGCCGGCGCTGGCCGGCCTCCGACACCGGTAGCGCTCGGCTCCGTCGTCGGGTCCGGTCACCCGCCTCCCGCGGGTCCTGTCGGCGCCGCGCCCGGCCCGACCAGCACGCTGCGGGCCGTGCTGGTGACGTCGATGCGCACGCCGTCGGGCGCGAACAGGGAGGCCACCGGCGGGATCCACGTCGCGGACAGGGTGACGCGCGCGCTGCGGCCGTCCGGCGTCGACGCCCCGTCGACGTGCAGGTCGTGGATGCCCGCGGTCGGCTCGTCGGCCAGGAAGCTCGACACGGTCGCCGCGACGCCGGCGTCCGTCAGGGGCGGGAGGGCGAGCCCGTCGTCGTCGTCGACCGCGATCGACGCCGGACCACCACCGTCCACGTCGAAGGACTCCGCCCCCGCCAGCGCGGCAGCATCGGCCAGGGAGAAGAGCCGGACGCGCTCGAGGTAGAGCGAGGACGCCGCCGACACCATGAGGATCACCGCGATGCCCAGCGCGCACGAGGCGATGACGAGCGGCAGGATCGAACCCCCATCACCCGTCGTCCCGGTCCGCACCGCCCGTGCCGCTCTGCCAGCGCGTCGGACGCGCGTGCCGGTCATCGTCCTCCTCGCGCGAAGACGGAGACGCGCTCGTCCGCGTCGCCGTGCACCGCCACCGATCCCGGGGCATCCGGCCCGGCGACGGGTGGGGCGAGCGGCAGCTCGGCGGAGACGCGCACGGACACGTGCACGAGCGACCGGGGTGCATGGCAGCGCAGCGGATCCGGCGTGCACGTGATGTCGAGCGCGATGCCGTCGGGGGCGATCCCCTGGTCGGCGAGCGCCACCTCGACCGCCGACCGCGCCTCCCGGCGGCCGGACTCGTCGTCGTCCGCGCGGACGTACACGCGCGCCGCCTGACGCGCGGCCCCCTCCGCGCCGAGCGCCGCGCCCTGGATCGCGGACAGGGCGAGGACCAGGTAGACGAGCGGGACGAGCAGGAGGACGCCGGCCGTGATGAACTCGAGCGCTGCGGATCCGCGGTCGTCAGCCCAGGCGCTCCACAGCCGCATGGCCCGTCACCTCCAGCCCGCGGTCGACGCCCAGGAGGCCCACGAGCGGCAGCGTCGTCCGCACGGTCACGCTGACGACCGCGTGGCCGAGCACCGTGCCCGTGCCCGCCGTGACGTCCTGGGCGTAGCGCTCCCCCACCGCCGCCGTGATCAGCTCACGCGTCCGCTCGATGCCGTCCGCGCGCGTGGCTCCGGCGAGCGCGGCCGTGCGCGCCCCCTCGGCGGCCGCGTCGAGGACGGTCGTCCGGACGTGCAGCGCCAGCGCGAGCTGCACCACCGACAGGGCGAGGACGACGAGCAGGGCCCCGACCATGACGAACTCGGCGGGCGCCGAGCCGCGGTCGTCGCGCATCAGAACGACGAGACCCTGTTGATGGCCTGGGTGAACACGTTCTGCAGCAGGGGCCCCGCGACGCCCCAGAGGATGATGACGAGCCCGGCCGTCATCAGCGTGATGAGCACCCAGCCGGGCACGTCGCCGCGGTCGTCGTCCCACGGGGTGGCGGGTGTCGGATCGGCGCCCCGAGCGCCTCGGTCGTCGGTCATGTCGTGCCTCTCGATCGATGTCGGATGGTGGTGGGTCGTGGCGCCGCGCCTACAGCCCGAGCTGCAGGACGAAGACGCCGGGGAACAGGGCGAAGACGATGGTGAGCGGGAGGATCAGGAACACCAGCGGGACGAGCATCCCGACCTCCTTGCGGCCGGCGCTCTCGAGCAGCTCGCGCTTGGCGACCTCGCGTGCGTCCTGGGCCTGCGCGCGGAGGACCTCGGCGAGCGGCGTGCCGCGCTCGAGGGATCCGACGAGCTGGTCGACGAGGCGGGAGACGGCCGGCAGGGCCACGCGCCGGGCGAGGTCGTCGAAGGCGCGGGTGACGGCGATCCCGGTGCCGACGTCCGCGACCACGCGACCCAGCTCCCCCGCGAGCTCGCCGGAGCCGACGCGGGCCACGCGACGGAGCGCGTCGAGCAGCCCCTCGCCGGCGGCGAGGCTGAGCGCGAGGAACTCCAGGACGGTGGGCAGCTCCGCCTGGATGCGTGCGATGCGCCGCTTCGCGCGTCGTTCGAGCGCGGTGTCGCAGGCGACCAGGCCGGCGACCGCCGCGACGACGGGCACCGCGACCAGCTGCGCCTGCGGAAGGCCTCCCGCGACGAGGGCGGCGCCGCCCACCAGGACGGCGATCACGATGCCGGCGGCGGTCCCGAGGACCAGGCCCACGAGCTGGCGCGACCGGTGGCGCTCCACGTCCTCGGTCGAGCCCGACTGTCCGAGGAGCCGCTCGATCCGCTCGGTGCCACCGAGCACGCGCGCCAGGCCGCGCCGCAGCGGGACCACTGCCGGGGCGCCGAGGGTCCCGAGCACGGGCAAGGGGTGCACCGTCGCGAGCGCGAGGTGTCGTCGGGCGCCCTCGGACACGTCGAGGACGTGCGGGGCGACGCGGTCCAGCAGGCGGGCCCGACGGAAGCGCGGCACCGCGCCCATCATCGTCCAGAGCCCCACGCCGGCGACGAGGCCGAGGACGGCGCCCCAGGACTCGACCCCCGTCACGCGAACCACCGCCGGTCCTCCGGGAGCCGACCGAGGGCGAGCATCAGCCGGTAGGCGATCGCGGAGACGACGAGCCCGACGACGATGATCACGGTGCCCGTCGGGGTGTCGTAGGCGGCCACCGCCTCCGATCGCGTGGACAGCAGCGCCAGGATGATCCACGGGGCCGCGACGCCGAGCTTGGCGGCGTTCACGACCCACGACTGCCGGGCCTCGGCCTCGCTCCGGATCGCCGCCTCCTCCCGGAGGAACCGGGCGAGTCCGCGGAGCACGTCCGGCAGCTGGGTGCCGCCCACCTCGCGTGCCATGCGCAGCGTCTCGAGGATCCGGTCGGCCGTCGGATCCGCGAGCTGCTCCTTGAGCTCGTCGAGCGCCACGGCGAAGCTGCCGGTCGTGCGGTGCACGGACGCGAAGTCCCGGAAGGCCGGCCTCAGGAGGGCGGGACCGGCCACGGCGAGCGATGCCACCGCATCGGGCAGCCCCATGCCGGCGCGGACCGCGCTCACGAGGTGGTCGACGACGTCGGGCCAGACCTCGCGATGGGCGCGACGACGGGACGCGGACCGCGCGCCCACGACCGCCCACGGGAGCACGAGTCCGGTGGCGGCGGCGGCGAGCGCGGCGCCGTCCACGCGCAGGAACGCCTCCACGAGCACGCCGGACGCGAGCCCGACCAACGCGGACAACGCGAGGAAGGAGCTCACGGAGACCCCAGGCAGCCCCGCGTGCGTGAGGCGGTCGTGCACGGAGGCCGTGAGCCCGCGCGCGCGGGCCGACCCGTCGGGAGAGGCCGGCCACAGGCGCGGCGAGAGCACGAGCAGGAGCCCGGCGCCGAGTGCGAGGCCGAGGGCGACGCTCATGGTGCTCCCACCAGGATCCGCAGGGGATCGAGCCCGGCCGCGCGGAACTTGCCGAGGTGCGCGGGCTGCCCGCCGGTGGCGGCGAGGACGCCGTCCTCCAGGGCGAACACCGTGCTCGCCTCGACGACCATGCCCGAGTGCCGTCCCCCGGGCGCGAGGATCTCGACCACCCGGCGGGCGCCCGACGGCAGCACCTCGAGGTGCACGACCAGGTCGACCGAGGTCGCCACGGTGGGCACGACGAAGGCGGAGTCGATGTTGCGGCCCGCGAGCAGCGGCAGCGTGCACAGCTTGACGAGCGCCTCGCGCGCGCTGTTCGCGTGGATGGAGCACATCCCGGGCACACCCGAGTTGAGCGCGATGAGGAGGTCGAGGCACTCGGCTTCGCGCACCTCGCCGACCACCAGACGGTCGGGCCGCATCCGCAGCGCCTCCTTGATGAGACGGCGCAGCGTGATCTCGCCCGACCCCTCGAGGCTCGGCTGCCGGCACTGCATGGCCACGACGTCGCGGCCCGTCGGATCCAGCTCGAAGGTCTCCTCGACCGTGACGATGCGGTCGGAGGCGCGCGCAGCGGACAGGAGGGCGTCGATCATCGTCGTCTTGCCCGTGTGCGTCGCCCCGCTGACGACGATGGAGAGGCCCGCCCGGACGCTCATCCGGAGGAACTCCGCGGCCTGGAGCGGCAGGCTGCCGAGGGCGACGAGGTGGTCGAGCTCGCGGATGCGCCGGGAGAACTTGCGGATGTTGACGGCCCAGTGGCGGCGCGTGACGTCCGGGATGACCACGTGCAGCCGCGACCCGTCGGGCAGGGACGCGTCCACGAACGGCGTCGACAGGTCGACCCGGCGGCCGGAGGACTGCAGCATCCGCTCGACTAGGTCGCGCACCTCCGCCTCCGAGAGGACGAGGGGCGTCAGCTCGGGGACGCCCGCCCGCGCGACGAAGACGCGGGTGGGGGCGTTGATCCAGATCTCCTCGATCGTGTCGTCGTCGAGGAGGGGCTGCAGCGCGCCGAAGCCCGTGATGCGCGCGAGCACCTGCCGTTCGGTGGCGGCCTCGTCGTCGAGGAGCCGGGTGTCCGATCCGAGGGCCTGCTCGGCGAACCGCCGGACTTCCTCGCGCACCACGGCCGCCGTGCCCACGGGGTCGGCGGCCGCCCCGTCGTCCCGCAGCCGCTCGCGCACGCGTCCGGCGATGGTGTCGAGGGGGGTCCGCGTCTGCACCCGGACAGGATGCTGATCAGGGGCGGATCCCGCCGGCGCCGTCCACAGGCCGACGCGTCAGCGCCGGCTCACCGGCGTCAGTACCCCAGCTCCGCCTTCGCCGCGGCGTACGCCTGGCGCACGGCGGGCACGCCCGGCGCGTCGAAGACCTCGTCGCCCGCGAGGGGCCACGCGGGGACGCTGCCCGTGAGGATCCACGCGGCCTGCTTCGCGGCGCCGTCGGCGACGAACTCACCCGCGTCCGGCACGTGGATGGGGACGCCGAAGATCGTCGGCGCGATCTCGCGCACGGCGCGGCTCTTCGCGCCGCCGCCGATGAGGAGCACGCGCTCCACCTCGACGCCCTGGCGCGTGATCGCGTCGAGGCCGTCGGCCAGGCCGCAGAGCATGCCCTCGACGTGCGCGCGGGCCATGGTCGCCGGCGTGCTGTTGCGGAGCGTCATGCCGTGGAGCGACGCGGTCGCGTCGGGCAGGTTCGGCGTGCGCTCGCCCTCGAAGTAGGGCAGGAGCACGAGGCCGTCGGATCCCGCGGGGGCCTCGAGCGCGAGCTCGGACAGCCGCGCGTGGTCGACGCCGAGGAGGCGCGCGCCGCCGTCGAGCACGCGGGCGGCGTTGAGGGTCGCGATGAGCGGGAGGAAGTTGCCCGTGGCGTCCGCGAAGCCGGCGACGGTGCCGGAGGCGTCGGTGATGGGGTCCGCCGTGACGGCGAACACCGTGCCGGACGTGCCGATGGAGACGACGACGTCGCCGGGCACCGCGCCGAGGCCGAGCGCGGCGGCGGCGTTGTCGCCCGCGCCGGGGCCGACGGGGACGCCGGCCGGGACGCCGGGGAT
>NZ_QWGT01000115.1 GCF_003576405.1 Clavibacter lycopersici | reverse complement strand
GGGCGTCCCGGTCGCGGGGGATGTCGACGCGGAGGTCGCGCGCGACCTCGACCGCACCGACGGCCAGGCGGGCACGGGGGCCGGCCCGCGCATCGACGTGGAGGCGCTCGGGCGCGTCCTCCTCGGCCGCTGGGCGGACGTCCGCCGCTCGTCGCGCGAGCTGACCAGCCGGCCCGAGCTGCACCGAGTCGAGGGGCTCGACATGCACCAGCACCGGGCGCGCGTGACGGAGCAGCTGGGGATCCTGGTGGAGCACGGGGGTGTGCACCGGGCGTTCCCGAAGATCGTCGGCGGGCTCGAGGACCACGGCGGCAACATCGCGGGCTTCGAGGAGCTCGTGGCGGCGGATCCGTCGCTGCAGATCAAGGCCGGCGTCCAGTGGGGCCTGTTCGGCTCCGCGGTGATGCACCTCGGCACCGAGCGGCACCACCGCGAGCTCCTGCCGGGGATCATGTCGCTCGAGACGCCCGGCGCGTTCGCGATGACCGAGACCGGCCACGGATCCGACGTCGCGAGCATCGGCACCACCGCGACCTACGACCCCGAGACGGGCGACTTCGTGCTGCACACCCCGTTCCGCGCCGCGTGGAAGGACTACCTCGGCAACGCGGCGGTCGACGGCCGCGCGGCCACCGTGTTCGCGCAGCTCGTCACCCAGGGCGTGAACCACGGCGTGCACTGCTTCTTCGTGCCGCTGCGCGACGAGACCGGTGCGTTCCTGCCCGGCATCGGCGGCGAGGACGACGGCCTCAAGGGCGGCCTCAACGGGATCGACAACGGCCGGCTCCACTTCGACCACGTTCGCGTGCCGCGCGCGAACCTCCTCAACCGCTACGGCGACGTGGCCGAGGACGGCACGTACACGTCCGACATCGCGAGCCCCGGACGCCGCTTCTTCACGATGCTCGGCACGCTCGTGCAGGGTCGCGTCTCGCTCGACGGCGCGGCCACCAGCGCCGCCAAGATCGCGCTGCAGATCGCGATCACGTACGGCAACCAGCGCCGCCAGTTCGTCGCGGGCGGCACCGACGAGGAGGTGCTGCTCGACTACCAGCGGCACCAGCGCCGGCTGATCCCGCGCATCGCCACCACGTACGCCGCGTCCTTCGCGCACGAGAAGCTGCTCGGCCAGTTCGACTCGGTGTTCTCGGGCGCGACCGACACCGACGAGGACCGGCAGGACCTCGAGACGCTGGCCGCCGCGCTCAAGCCGCTCAGCACGTGGCACGCGCTCGACACGATCCAGGAGGCGCGCGAGGCGACGGGCGGCCAGGGCTTCCTCGCCGAGAACCGGCTCGTCGGGCTCCGCGCCGACCTCGACGTGTACGCGACGTTCGAGGGCGACAACACCGTCCTCCTGCAGCTCGTCGCCAAGCGCCTGCTCACCGACGTCAACAAGCGCTTCGCGAAGGCGGACTTCGGGGTCCTCGCGCGCTACGTCGTCGAGCAGGCGACCGACCGCACGCTGCGCTCCACCGGCCTCCGCACGCTCGGGCAGGCGCTCGCGGACCGCGGATCCACCGCCCGCTCGGTCGGCCAGCTCCGCGAGCCGGACACCCAGCGCGCGCTGCTGACGGGCCGCGTGGAGACGATGGTCGGCGAGATCGCGACCGCGCTCCGCGCCACGCGCAAGATGCCGCCGGCCGAGGCCGCCGCGCTCTTCAACCGGCACCAGAACGCGCTCATCGAGGCGGCCCGCGCGCACGCAGAGCTGCTGCAGTGGGAGGCGTTCACGGAGGCGCTGGATCCCGCGTCGGAGACGGGACGCGCGATGGACGACGGCACGCGCCGCATCCTCACGTGGACCCGCGACCTCTTCGGCCTCCGCCTCATCGAGGACGACCTCGCGTGGTACCTCATCCACGGCCGCATCAGCGCCCCACGCGCCCGCGCGGTCACGGCCTACATCGACCGGCTCGTCGCGCGGTTGCGCCCGCACGCGCAGGACCTCGTCGACTCGTTCGGCTACACGCCGGCCCACGTGCGCGCGGCCGTGGCGTCGGGCGAGGAGCGGGACCGCCAGGACGAGGCCCGCGCGTACCGCGACGCCCGGATCGCCGACGGCTCGGCGCCGCGCATGGAGAAGAGCGAGAAGAAGAAGGGGCGGTAGCGCCCGTCATGGTCGGCGGCCGGTCGTCGGTCGTCCTGCTCGCCGTGATCCTCCTCACGACGAGCTGCGCCGGCCCGATCCCGGGTGACCACGGCGCAGCGCCCCCGTCCTCCGCGACGACGGAGCGGCCGACGCTGGTGCTGCGGCACTCGGACGGCGGCGGCTTCCAAGCCGGCATCTGGGGGACACTGGGCGTCGTGGACGGATGCGTGGTGATCCTCCACGACGGCGGCTCGGTGTCCGTGCCGGTGTTCCCCGACGGCGTCACCCGCTGGGTCGGCGACGAGATCGACATGGACGGCGAGCGGCTGGTGCTGGGGGAACCCGTGACGCTCGGCGGCAGCTCGAGCGACACGCTCGCGGGCGTGGCGGGCGTGGCGGGCGTGACGTTCCCCGTCGGATGCCGGGCCGACGAATACTGGATCGTGACGCCCTAGCTGTCGACGGATCACCGCGGGGCGCCGCTCAGGCGTGCAGCGCCGCGTCCGCCGCGCCGGTGCGCCAGGACGTGAAGCGGGTCGTGAATCCGGCGCGCGTGGGCGCGCAGCAGAACGGGCCGGCGGAGGCGACCGCGTCGGGATCCAGCGGGGCCACCCGCACGAGGCGCCACGGCTCCTCGTCGACCCGGGCGCGCACGGTGAGGGCGTCGCCGGAGCGGCTGGCGCGGATCGTCACCAGCCGGCCCGACCAGCCGGGGACCGGCGCGAGCGACCAGTCCGAGACGCCGCGCGTGACGACGGCGCCGAGGCCGTCCTCGCCGTCGCTGCGCTCGACGCCCGCCTTGGTCCACGTCTCCGCGTCGACCCGCACGAAGATCCCGGCCTGGTCGAACTGCTCGGCGAGCTCGAGCCGGAACGCGACCTCGACGGCCGACCCCTGCGGGAGCGGTGCGAGCAGGGCGTGCTCGGTGTCGTGCACGAAGCCGTACGAGGTGATCCGCCACGCGTCGCTGCCCTCGCGCGCGGTCACGTCCATTCCGCCGTCGTGGATCCGCACGGCCTCCGGCTCCGTGGTCCAGGTGCCGCGTGACCAGGGGACGTCGACGAGCGCGGAGTCGGATGCGGGGGAGTCGGTCATGAGACGAGGCTACGGCCGGATCTCCGCGGGCCCGGAGCCTCGGCGAGCCGACATCACCCCGCACGTCGCCTCGCTGCATGATCACCACTCCGAACCGGTCCGCGCGATGCGCTCCGACTCGCGCAGGAAGTCCTCGCCCGCGGTGGGTCGTCCGGCCCCGGCGATGGCGGCGTCCGCGAGGCGCGTCAGCTCCGCCCCGCCCGCGCCCTCCAGACCATCGGCGAGCTCCGACCGGCGACGAGGTGGAACTCGGAGCGGGTCAGTCCGTGGCGCTCGGCGACGCGATCGGACCTCTCGAGGTCGGCGTCCGGGATGGAGATGACGATCCTCACGGACCGAGCATGACAGGTCATGCCGTGCCCGCGCGCGCCTCCCCGTCAGCCGGCCACCGGCCGCGTATCCCCCAGGAACGGCATGATCGCCTCGGCCCAGTGGGCGTGCATCACGCGGTAGGAGAAGCGGTCGCGGACGTGCAGGCGCGTGCCGGAGATGTCGGGGTAGGGCGCGTGGATCACGCCGTGCTCCGGGTCCTCGAGCCGGGTCGTGGCCCGGTTGAGCCGGGAGACCTGGGCCTGGAGGAGCTTCCGGGCGACCATCGGGATCGGCTGGAACCGGTCCATCGGCGGGATGCCCGTGACGACGATGCGGCACCCGTCGCCCGCCTGCGCGCGGACGGTGCGGACGATGACGGTGAGCCGGTCGATCCACTCCTCCACGGAGGTCGCGACGAGCACGTCGGGGATCCCGAGCGCGACCACCGCGAGGTCGAGGGGCGCGGCGGCGCGGTCGGCGATGGCGGCGGCGGCCTTGCGCGCCGTCATGTCGTAGGCCGAGATGCTCTCCCACTCGACGCCGCGTCCCGTGACGGCCGCGCGCCGGGCGGCGACCTGCGCGGGCATCGCCATCCCGGCGAGGAGCACGCCGTACCCGGCGACGCCGATGTCGCCGAGGAAGAGGACGCGCTCGGGATCCGGGCCCGGCACGGCGGAGGCGCCGTCGTGCTGCGGGAAGATCCCGGCCTCCATCTCCCGCATGTAGAGGTGGAGGTGCAGGCGCAGGGTGGGCCGCGCGACGGCGACCGCGGCACCGTGCGCCAGCGGCAGGAGCGGCCGCAGCGCCGCGCGCGGACGGACGGACGGTGACGATCGCCTCACGGGCTGGGCGGGCAATGGGTCCTCGTCTCCGAGCGGGGAAGCGGTCGGTCTCGCACGAGGCTACGCGGCGACGGGCGCCGCGCACACCCCGGGTGGGGATCGCCGCCGCCGCCGACGAGTCGACACCCGCGCGGCCGGGCCCGCGTCGCCCGACCGTAGGCTCGTCGCATGCAGAGCCTCTTCCCCGAGATCGACCCGCACGACACCGGCATGCTCGACGTGGGGGACGGCCAGCTCCTGTACTGGGAGGTCTCGGGGAACCCCGACGGGATCCCCGTCGTGTTCCTGCACGGCGGCCCCGGCGGCGGCACGAGCCCGACGCACCGGCGGCTGTTCGACCCGGCCCGCTACCGCATCGTGCTCGTCGACCAGCGCGGCTGCGGCCGGAGCACGCCGCACGTCTCGGACCCGTCGGCGGACCTCTCCGTGAACACGACCTGGCACCTCGTGGCCGACCTCGAGCGGCTGCGCGAGCACCTGGGAGTCGAGCGCTGGCTGGTGTTCGGCGGATCCTGGGGCTCGACCCTCGCGCTCGCCTACGCCGAGACGCACCCGGCCCGCGTGACCGGCCTCATCCTCCGCGGGATCTTCACGCTCCGGGCGAGCGAGCTCGACTGGTTCTACGAGGGCCCGGCGGGCATGGTCCACCCCGACGGCTGGGAGGCGTTCACGGCGCCCGTGCCCGGGGTCGAGCGCGGCGGGATCATCGCCGCGTACGCCCGGCTGCTCGCGGATCCCGACCCCGAGGTGCACGGTCCGGCCGCGGTCGCGTGGTCGACCTGGGAGGCGTCGGGCATCACGCTGCTGCCGAAGCCCGATGTGGTCGCGCGGTTCGCGGAGCCCACCTACGCGCTCGCGTTCGCGCGCATCGAGAACCACTACTTCATGCACGGCGGGTGGATGGAGGACGGCCAGCTGATCCGCGACGCGCACCTCATCCGCGACATCCCCACCGAGATCGTGCAGGGCCGCTACGACATGTGCACCCCGGCCGTCACCGCGTGGGACCTGCACCGGGCTCTGCCCGAGGCGCGCTTCACGATGGTGCCCGACGCCGGGCACGCGTTCGACGAGCCCGGCATCCGCGACGCGCTGATCGAGGCGACGGAGCGGGCGGCGGACCGGCTGGGCACGGACGGCTGATCAGCGGCCGGCGGGCGAGGCCCCGGGTCGAGCATCCGCCGACGGGGTCAGCCGTGCCTTGAACCTCGCGTTGAGCGGCACGCTGACGAAGCGGTGGCTGAGGGCGGAGGCGACGACGGTCACCGGCAGGGCGATCCACGCGACCGATGCCGGCGTGCCCCCGGTGATCGCGGTGAGGTACTGCAGCAGCGGATAGTGCCAGAGGTACAACTCGTAGCTGACCGCCCCGACCCAGACGAGCGGCGCCCAGGAGAACGCGCGGACGATGCGCCCCCCGCCCTCGACGAGCGCCGCGAGCAGGAGCGCGGCGGCGAGCACCCCGAGGGCCAGCCCGGCCTCGGCCCCATGGTCCATGCCGCCGACGAGTACCGCGGCCACGAGCGCCGCCATGCCGGCCGGAGCGGTGAGCGGATGACGAGCGGCGGTCGACCAGACGGACCTGGTCAGCGCCAGCACGCAGCCGAGCGCGAGGCCGCCCGCGCTCATCAACGGGTTCACGCCGGACGGATCGGCACCGGGCACGCTGCCGACGATGACCGATGCGATCGCGAGCGCGGCGAGGACGCCCGTCGCGACCCGCGGTGACCGTCGGGCTCCGGTGAGAGCCAGCAGGAACACCACGGGCCAGATCAGGTAGAACTGCTCCTCGAGGGCGAGTGTCCATGTGTGGCCCCAGCCCTGGACCCCGGCGCCTGTGAACGCCGTGTAGAGGTTCATGAGGTACGAGGCCGTGAGGCCGGAGGCTTTCACATAGCCGACGGCGCCGGACACGATGGTGCCGAGCGGCGCGAGCACGATTAGCGCGGTCAGCAGCGGCGGATAGAGGCGGAGCGCGCGTCGCAAGTAGAAGCGGACGAGGTCGACCCGACCGGTGCGAGCGTGCTCGCGCAGGAGGAGGGACGTGATGAGGAAGCCGGATAGCACGAAGAACACGTGCACGCCGATCCAGCCGCCGAATTCCACGGGCGGCGTCACGTGGTGGACGATGACCAGCGAGACCGCGACGCCCCGCAGCCCGTCCAACTGAGGCATGTATCCCAGGGGCGAGAGGCGGGTCGTCGACGGGGTCGGCGCGGCACTCGTGCTCACCAGCAGATCGTTCACAGCGAGACGAGCGACTTCGAGTGGACCGCCGCGGGTTGCGGGAGCGTCGCGGCGGGTGCCGCCGTGGGCGCGCCCGTGCCGCTGAGGATGTCGAGCGCGCGCCGCAGACGGGTGCTGGAGGTGTGCATCGTGTACGGGAAGTACACGACCTCCACGCCGACCGCCGCGAACTCCAACTCGAGGCGCTCGCCCTTCGGGGTGCCGCGCCAGTCGTCGCCCTTGAAGAAGACGTCGAAGCGCACGTCGCGCCAGGTGTCGAGCTTGTCCGGCAGCGTCTCCGCGCGGGCCTCGTCGACGTAGCTGATGTGGCTCACGATCTCGAGGCGCTCGGCGAGCGGCACCACCGGCGTGATGCCCTTATTGCGCTCGAGCATCTCATCGGAGACGACGCCGGCGATGAGGTAGTCGCAGCTGCTCTTGGCGTGCTTGAGGATGTTGAGGTGCCCGACGTGGAAGAGGTCGAAGGCACCGGCGGCGTAGCCGATTCGGGTCATGGCACACGTGTCTCGGGTAGTCCGCCTTCCGGGCGCGGGTACGCGCGGATGCGGGATCGGGTGCAGCCCGGTGCGGGTACGCCGGGCGGAGGGCCTGCTCCGCGACGCGGGTACGTCGGCCGACCTGGGTGGGGGCGGCGGGGAGCGTGGACCTCACCCGAGCATAGGTCGCGGGCTCCCGCCAGGGGAAGCGGGAGCCCGCGAACGGGGGGGGGCTAGAAGATCCCGACCCTCTTGACCCCGGTCGGCTGCCCCAGGAGCGACGCGATGGACGCCGGCAGCGCCACCGCGAGCGAGGCGGCCGACGACAGGTAGGCGCTCATGCCCGAGACCGAGGTGCTGGCCGTCGTCATGGAGTTCCTCCAGGTGCTGTTCTTCGCGGCTGCGAGGGCGGCCGGCGACTCGTACCGTACGAGCGTGGAGTTGTCGCCCTGGCCCCAAGCCACCATGGTCGGGTCCGTCGTCGCCACGCGCTTCGAGAACAGGTTGCCGGTGATGGTGAGGTTCCACCTGTCGACCGGGATGTTCGTCTTCTTGTCGATCGCGTAGATGGAGAAGCCGCCGCCTGACGCGAACACGTTGTTGCTGATCGTGATGTTGCGCGTCAGCCACGGCACGGTGCTGTCGACCGCGGGACGGCGAGGATCCTGCCCCTCGAAGGACGCCACTGACTGGCGCCGCTCGTCCTGCAGCAGCGTGAGCGCGAACTTCGAGTTGCCGCCCATCGTGTTGTTGAAGAGCCTCACGTTGCCGGTGTCGAACAGGTTGATGCCGGTCTGCCCGCCCGTGGCACTGTTGTCCGCGACCACCGCGGTGTCCGACAGCTCGAGCTGGATGCCGGTGTACTCGTTGTCGTTCGAGTCGTTGCCCGTGACGGTGATGTCGTAGCAGGACTCGTCGAACCAGATCCCGCTGCCGTTGTTCCGGCCGGTGTCGTTGTTGACGACCTCCACGTCGCGGGAGCGGGTGATCTTGATGCCGCCCGAGACCGGGGCCGCCTTGAACCGCTCGGAGTTGTTGCCCGTGATGACGCTGTCGCGGATGACGAGGCCGTACGCGGTGCTCGCGTTGATCCCGAGCATCCCGCTCCGCTGCACCGTGACGCGCGTCAGCCGGGAGTCGTTGTTGCCTATGACGATCCCGATGGTGGCGATGTCCTGCACGACGACGTCCTGGACGACTGCCTTGACGTTGTCGAAGCGGATCGCTCCGCGGTCCTCGTAGGACGTGGCGTAGCGGCGCACCCCTATGCCCTTGACGCTCGTGCTCGGCGCCTGGATCTGGAGCGCCTGGCGGAGGTCGCTCGCGCGCACCTCCTTGCCGCTCGGGTCGCTCCCGATGCGGATCGTCTTGGCGGCGTAGTCGACGAAGAAGGTGCCGGACACGACCTGCGACGCGGAGGCGACCTGGCGCAGAGCGACCCCGCCGACGAACACCTGGTCGAGGCGCGCCGCGAGCGGTGCGTCGGGGCGTACGAAGCGGGGGTTGTCCGCGACGCCCGCGATGGTGGTCGCGAAGCGCATCCCCCATCCGGACGCGACCCACGTGCTTCCGCTGCGCGTGAACCCCGAGACGGGGCTGGATCCGTCGAGCCACACGGCCTCGCGCGGGTACGCCTGGATGGTGAGCGGCTTCTGGTACGGGACCACGACGGCCTCGTGGTACGTGCCACCGCGGAGCACGATGGTCTGCCCGGATGCGGCGCGCGCGACCGCGCGGGTCAGGGTGCGTAACGGCGCGGACTGCGTCCCCGCGGCCGAGTCGATCCCCGATGCGCTGCTAACGAAGAGGGCGCCCGACGGGACCGCGTAGGAAGCGCTGCCGACCGGCGCGGATCCCCGCGCGGTGCCCGTGCGCGGCGCGGCGGCGGGGGTCGACGGGGTGGGCGCGGCGGTGGACGTCGGCGTCGGCGTCGGTGA
>NZ_QWGT01000114.1 GCF_003576405.1 Clavibacter lycopersici | reverse complement strand
CGATGGCGCCCGCACCCGCGACGAGGCCGAGCGCGGTGAGGACGGCGATCCCCCGGCGGCGGACGTGACGGGTGCCGGGGGTGCGGCCGCCGGCGGACCTGCTGCGGTCCGGGCGAGGGGGGCTGGCGTCCGCGGACGCGGACGGGCTGGTGCGGGGAATGCTCATCGTCGAACACCTCTCATGTGGTCCGACGTCGATGTCGGATGCCCGAACCGTAGGCACCCTCCCCTACGGGGGGCAAGGTATTCGAAAACCTTTGTTGTGTGTGGCAACGAACGCGACGCGGCCCCCGTCCTCTGAGGAGAGGACGAGGGCCGCGTCGCGATCGTGGTCGGATGGACCTGCGGATCAGGCCTTCGGCAGCGGCGGGCGCGGCGGGAGCAGGCTCGGGTCCACGATGCCCCAGTACGCCGGCATGGCCTCCTGGTGGTCGCCGAACGGGAGCGGCAGCTCCCACGGCTGGCCGATCGCGGGGCTGTGCAGCCACGTGCGCGAGTTGTCCGATCCCCAGAAGGTGACCGAGTCGAGGTCGCCGGCCTCCTGCCGGATCATCGTGAACAGGTCCTTGTAGAACCAGCCCACGGCCGCGGCCGTGTCGTCCGGGTCCGAGTAGATCGGCTCCGTGTGCGCCCGATTCTGGCTGTCTCCGGTCGCGGCCGCCTGCGAGGCGCCGACGTCGAGCTCGGAGATCGCCTCGAGGAGGTCCGGGTCGAGCGCCTTCACCGCCGTGATCGACGTGCGCAGCTCCTCGATGGAGCTGTTGATCCCGACGTGGCTCTGATGCGATACGCCCATGATCGGGATGTTCCGCTGGAGGAGGTCGGAGATCAGGCCGAGGTAGTCGGCGCGCTTGCTCGGCACGTCGGTGTTGTACTCGTTGATGAAGAGCTTCACGCCCGGGAAGTACTTCGCCGCGAGCTGGAAGCCCTCGTCGACGAAGCCCTCGCCCAGCACCTGGAACCAGCGCGTGTCCTTCATGTGGTGCGGGTTGCCGTTGGGGCCGTCGTCGATGACCTCGTTCACGACGTCCATGGCCCAGATGGGGCTGTTCCCGTCCGGGTAGCGGGACGCGATGTGGTCGGCGATCGCCTTGACATGGGCCTCCATGCGCGCCTTGAGCAGCGCCTGGTCGGCCGGGCTGTTGGTGAGCGGCCGGCCGTGGTCGAGGAAGAACCAGGCGGGGGTCTGCGGCATCCAGAAGTCGACGTGGAAGTACATCTCCATGGCGTGGGCGTCGGCGAAGTCGAGGAGCTCGTCGATGCCGCTGAAGTCGAACCGGCCCTCGACGGGTTGGATGGCGTCGGCCTTGCCCTCGTTCTCCGGGGTCATGGCGTTGAAGTGGCGGGCGATGAGGTCGGCCGAGGTGCCCTGCACCTCTCCGCTGCCCATCGCGACGCCGACGTGCTCGATGCCGGCGTCGCCGAGGACGTCCTTGAGCGCGGGCACCTGCATGCCGGGGACGGGCGTGCTGGGCGCGGCGGCGGATGCGGAACCGGCCGGGACGCCGACGGCGACGGCGGTGACGAGGGCCGCGGTCGACGCGAGGGCGGCGAGACCGCGACGGGGGCGACGGCGGAGGCCGCGGATCGGGAGGGACGGCGTCGGGGGGACGGACGCGTCGGGACGGGACGGGGTGGGACGGGATGGGGTGGGGGTCACTGGTGCCTCTCGTGCGTGGATGGGACACCGCGACCCTAGGGAGGTCCGTCCGCGCGTCGAGCGGGTTGTGGACAGGAGGCAACGAGGTCGCCGACCGTCGGCGCGTCGCCTGGCACGGCGTCTCGGGCCGGTCGCTCAGCGCCGGCGTCGGCCGGTCACGACCCGGGTGCCGTCGTCCTCGTCCGTGTCGTCGGCGGGGGCTGCGGACGCGTCGGCTCGCGCCTCGAGGCCGGCGGCTGCGAGCGCGTCGAGGGCGGCGTCGAGCTGCGCGTCCGCGACCTCGACGAGGAGCAGCCCGTCGGGAGCGAGCCAGGAGCCGCTGCCGCGCGCCACGCGCCGGAGGACGTCGAGCCCGTCGGATCCGCCGTCGCGCGTCGCCTCCGGCTCGTGCACGCGCGCCTCGGGCGGCATGAGGGCGAGCTCGCCGTGCGGCACGTAGGGCACGTTGGCGACGAGGACGTCGATCCGGCCGCGCAGGTCGCCGGGCAGGGCGTCGAACAGGTCCCCGCGGTGCACCTCGACGCCGCGCGGCTCGAGGTTGCGGGCGGCGCAGGAGACCGCGACCGGGTCCACGTCGGCCGCGTGCACGGTCGCGCCGGGTGCGTCGTCCGCGAGCACGGCGGCGATGGCGCCGGATCCGCAGCACAGGTCGACGACGACCGGATCGACGGCGGCCCGCGCCGTGGCGACGGCCGCCCGGGCGAGCCGCTCGGTCCGGCGGCGCGGCACGAAGACCCCGGGCAGCACGACGATCCGACGGCCGGCGAACGCGGCCCAGCCGAGCACGGTCTCGAGGGGCTCCCCGTCGACGCGAGCCGCCGTCATCGCCTCGAGCTCCGCCGCGCGGGCGCCTCCCCCGTCGTCGGCGACCGCATCGGGATGGCGGTCCGCCGCCTCCGCGACGAGCAGCGCCGCCTCCTCCTCCGCGAAGACGCAGCCGGCGGCCCGCAGGCGCGCGACCAGATCACCCTCGCTCCCGCGGACGCCGACGTGCCTGCTCAGATGCGCTCCGTCGAGCCGAGGTGCTCCAGCAGCGCCGCGGCGCGCAGGAGGTCGTCGCCGTGCACCGGCGGCCGCGCCTGCTGTGCCGCCTGCTCCAGCCACTCGGCGCGCGCCGCTCGGACCCCGAGGAGCAGTTCCCGGCCCCCGTCGGAGAGGTGCAGGTAGGACCCGACGGGGTCCTCGGACTCCAGCACGAAGCCCTTCTGCATGAGCGACGCGAGGCTCGGCACCGTGGCGGCGCGTGCCGTCCGCGTGTCGAGCGCGAGCGACGCCCGGTCCATCCTCTCGGTGCCGGAGAGCCGACGGAGGATGAGGATCTGGACGCCGGTGAGCCCGTCCCAGCTCGCGTCGACGGATGTGTCGATGCGCTCCGACACCGAGCTGAGCGCGTCGGCGAGGCGGGCGTGCGGGACGGTGGGGTCGGTCACTGTGCTCCTGACGGTGGGCCGCGCTCCGGCGGGACCGGGGCTCGGGCCTCCGGCCCGAGGGAGCGTCGTGGGGCTCACGCTAGCCCTCCCCGACCTCCGCGGACGAGTGCGGCGCGGCGAGGGGCCCGGACGCGACGACGCCCGCCGCGGCGTGCAGCCGGGCGGGCGTCGTCGTGCCGGTGTCCCGGCGCGTGGATCAGGACGGGAACTGCGTGAAGTCCGCCGTCGCGGGGTCGGCGCCGAGGCGCGTGCCGGACTCGAGGGTGTCGATCTCCGCGAGCTCCTCGACCGAGAGCTCGACCTCGATGCTCTGGAAGTTGGCCACGATGCGCTCCGGCGTCACCGACTTGGGGATCACGATGCGGCCCTGTGCGAGGTGCCACGTGAGCACGATCTGCGCGGGGGTGGCGTCGTGCGCCTTCGCGAGGCGCGTGACGATCTCCGACTCGAGGTCGGCGCCCTGGCCGAGCGGGCTGTACGCCTCGACCTCGATGCCGCGCTCCACCGAGAAGGTGGACAGGTCGTGCTGCTGGAACGTGGGGTGCACCTCGATCTGGTTGACCGCGGGCACGACGTCGGTCTCGGCCGCCAGCTTCTCCAGGTGCTCCGGGAGGAAGTTGGAGACGCCGATCGCGCGGATCAGGCCCTCGGCGTGCAGCGCCTCGAAGGTCTTCCACGTCTCGACGTAGAGACCGTGCTTCGGGTAGGGCCAGTGGATGAGGTAGAGGTCCACCGCGTCGACGCCGAGCTTCCGGCGGCTGTCCTCGAAGGCGCTGCGGGCGCTGTCCGCGCCCTGGTCGCCGTTGCGGAGCTTGGTGGTGATGAAGAGCTCCTCGCGCGGGATGCCCGTCGCCTTGATGGCGGCGCCCACGCCCTCCTCGTTGTAGTAGCCGGCGGCGGTGTCGATGTGGCGGTAGCCGGCCTCGAACGCGCGCTCGACGGCCTGCTGCGTCTCGGCCGGCGGGGTCTGGAAGACGCCGAAGCCCAGCTGCGGGATGGTGACGCCGTTGTTCAGGGTGATGAGGGGGGATGCCATGTGCTCTCGTCTTCTTCGTCTCGATGGTCACGTCGGAGGAGGGAGGCGTCGTCGTGCGCGCCTCACCGCCAGGATCCACCGTACGCCCGGCCCGCACCCGGGCGTCGTGCGGGCACGGCCGCTCCGCCCTGCGCGAACACGCGGATGCTCCGGGTCACGCCCGCGACACGACGGACGGGCGCCGCCCTCTCGCGAGGTGCGGCGCCCGTCGTGGTCGATCGGTCGAGCGGATCAGCGGCCGGAGGTCTCCAGCACGTAGCCCTCCTCGCCGTGGACGATCGTGTCGATGCCCGCGATCTCGTCCTCGTTCCTCACCCGGAAGCCCATGGTCTTCTGGATGATCATGCCGATGACGTACGAGAGCACGAAGGAGTAGATCAGCACCGCGAAGGCGGCGAGGGCCTGCTTGCCGAGCTGCTCGAGCGAGCCCGAGTAGACGAGGCCGACCTCCGTGGCGAAGAAGCCGATGTAGAGCGTCCCGATGAGGCCGCCGATGAGGTGGATGCCCACCACGTCGAGCGAGTCGTCGAAGCCGAGCTTGAACTTCAGCTCGATGGCGACGGCGCACACGGCGCCGGCGATGAGGCCGAGGACGATCGCCCAGGTCGGCGAGAGCGCGGCGCACGCCGGGGTGATGGCGACGAGGCCCGCGACCGCGCCGGAGGCGGCGCCCACCGAGGTGGGCTTGCCGTCGCGGATCTTCTCCACCACGAGCCAGCCGAGGATGGCGGCGGCCGGGGCGGCGATGGTGTTGAGGAACGCGATGGCCGCGATGCCGTCGGCCGCGAGCTCGGAGCCGGCGTTGAAGCCGAACCAGCCGAACCAGAGGAGACCGGCGCCGAGGAGCACGAACGGCGGGTTGTGCGGCACGTGCATGCCCTTGGCGAACCCGACGCGCTTGCCGAGGACGAGCGAGAGGGCGAGCGCCGCGGCACCCGCGTTGATGTGGACCGCCGTGCCGCCCGCGAAGTCGATGGCGCCGACGTTGTAGGCGATCCAGCCGCCGTCGACGGTGGATCCGTCGGCGACCGTGAAGTTGAAGACCCAGCTGGCGACGGGGAAGTAGACGACCGTGGCCCAGACGCCCGCGAAGACCATCCACGCGCCGAACTTCGCGCGGTCGGCGATGGCGCCGGAGATGAGGGCGACCGTGATGATCGCGAACGTGGCCTGGAAGGCGGCGAAGGCGAGCGTCGGGTACGCCGACGTCTGGTCGCCGAGGGCCGCCGTGTACGCGTCGCCGAGGCCGAGCTGGCCGAGGTCGATGCCGAGGACGCCGTCGATGCCGACGAAGCGCGGGTTGCCCGCTGCGCCGTCGGGGCCGTTGCCGAACGCGATGGCGTAGCCGTACAGGACCCAGAGGAGCCCGATGAGGCCCATGGCCCCGAAGCTCATCATCATCATGCTGATGACGCTCTTGGCCTTGACGAGCCCACCGTAGAAGAACGCCAGACCCGGCGTCATCAGGAGGACCAGCGCCGCGGCGATCAGGAGGAAGGCGGTGTTGCCTTGATCCATGGTGTTTCACCTCTCGTAGATCGTGCAGGGGGTCGGACCGGACGAAGGCGAGCTGCCGCCCGTGTGGTCGGGAGGTTCGGCGCGAGCCGGATGCCGGGTACCCGTCCAGTGTCCGGGGACGACGTTTCGCGGGCTCGCCGGACGTGTTTCCGGCGCGTTACACGCGTGGAGCCCGTGTGAACATCGTGTTTCCGCGGGCGGCGGGGACGCCCGGGACGGCCCCCGATCCAGGCACGCCGGAGGGCCGTGGGCTAGAGGTCGCGCCCGGCCGCGGTGAGCGAGATGAGCCGCGAGATCGCGCGCAGGTACTTCTTGCGGTAGCCGCCGGAGAGCATCTCGGCCGAGAACGCCTCGTCGAACGGCGTGCCCGACGCGAGCAGCGGGATCTGCGCGTCGTACACGCGGTCGACGAACGCGACGAAGCGGAGGGCGTCGGTCTGGCCCTGCAGCTGGGTGACGTCGCGGAGCGCGATCGCGTCCACGCCCTCGATCACCTTGACGTACTTGGAGGGGTGCAGGCGCGAGAGGTGCGCGACCAGCTCGGGGAAGGCGTCGACGGTCACGAACCGGCCGCCGGCCTGCGCGGCGTCGGCCCGCGCGTCGAGGTCGTCGTCGCCCACCGTGATCGCGTGGCCCTCGAAGGCGCGGCGGCGGTAGTCGAGCCCGTCGATGCGGATGGTGTCGAAGCGGTCGCTCATCGCCTGGATCTCGCGCAGGAAGTCGGCCGCGGCGAAGCGCCCCTCCCCGAGGGCGTTCGGGGGCGTGTTGCTGGTCGCGGCGATGCGGGTGCCGTCGGCCACCAGGTCGGACAGCAGGCGCGTCATCATCATCGTGTCGCCCGGGTCGTCGAGCTCGAACTCGTCGATGGCCACGAGCGTCGCGCCGCGGAGGATCCCGACGGCGCCCTGGTAGCCGAGCGCCCCGACGAGCGCCGTGTACTCGATGAAGGTGCCGAAGTACTTGGGTCCCGGCATGGCGTGCCAGAGCGACGCCAGGAGGTGGGTCTTGCCGACGCCGAACCCGCCGTCGAGGTAGACGCCGGGCTTCAGGGCGGGCGCCTTCCTGCGTGAGAAGAGGCCCCCGCGGGACCCGGCGCGGTCGCCCGAGAAGGCTCGGAGCACCTCGACCGCCTGCGCCTGCGTGTCGTACTCCGGGTCGGGCCGGTATGTGTCGAACCGCGCCTCGTCGAACTGCCGCGGCGGCACGAGGTGCGCGGCGATCTCGGCGCCGGTGATGCTCGGCGAGCGGCCGACGAGGGCGCCGGGCCCCGTGCCCTCCGCGTCGTGGCTCCGGGATCCGATGTCGGCGTTCGTCACAGGTGGGTCTCCGGCTGTCATGTGGCGGTATCGGGAAGGTCTCGCGCAGCGCGAACCGTTACCGTGGATGGTGGTCGACGCGCGGCGCCTGGCGCCCGCGGAACACCCACCAGACTAATCCGCGTCCCACCAGCGCGGCCCCCGCGGCCGCGAGATCAGGAGAGCCCCATGGCCGTCGAGCCGGACACCACCCCCAGGTTCGCCGAGTACGCCCACCCGGAGCGCCTCGTCGGCGGCGACTGGCTCCAGGAGCGCCTCGCCGACGGCGCCCTGACCCCCGGCCTCGTGGTCGTCGAGTCCGACGAGGACGTGCTGCTCTACGAGACCGGCCACATCCCCGGCGCGGTCAAGCTCGACTGGCACACCGACCTCAACGACCCCGTGCAGCGCGACTACGTCGACGGCGAGCGCTTCGCACGTCTCATGTCCGAGCGCGGCATCGCACGCGACAGCACGGTCGTCATCTACGGCGACAAGAGCAACTGGTGGGCGGCCTACGCCCTGTGGGTCTTCACGCTCTTCGGCCACGAGGACGTGCGCCTGCTCGACGGCGGCCGCGACAAGTGGATCGCCGAGGGCCGCCCGATCACGACCGACCGACCCGAGGTCACCCCCGTCGAGTACCCCGTCGTCGAGCGCCGCGACGAGGAGATCCGCGCGTTCAAGGACGACGTGCTCGCGCACCTCGGCAACCCCCTCATCGACGTCCGCAGCCCTGAGGAGTACACGGGCCAGCGCACGACGGCGCCCGCGTACCCGGAGGAGGGCTCGCTCCGCGCCGGCCACATCCCCACCTCGCGCAACGTGCCGTGGGCCAGGGCCGCGGCCGAGGACGGCTCCTTCAAGAGCCGCGCCGAGCTCGACGCCGTCTACCGCGAGGGCGCGGGCCTGGGCGACGGCGACGACGTCGTGGTCCTCTGCCGCATCGGCGAGCGCTCGAGCCACACGTGGTTCGTGCTCACGCACCTGCTGGGCTTCGAGGGCGTCCGCAACTACGACGGTTCCTGGACCGAGTGGGGCTCCGCCGTGCGCGTCCCCATCGTCCAGGGCGCCGAGCCCGGGGAGCTGCCCGCCCGATGACCGGATCCCCCGAGCTGCCCGCGGCGCTCGCCGAGATCCGCGACGACTTCCTCGCGCTCGAGCAGCGCGACCGGCTCCTCCTCCTGCTCGACTTCAGCAACGAGCTGCCCGCGCTGCCCGCGCGGTACGCCGAGCACCCGGACCTCCTGGAGCGGGTGGAGGAGTGCCAGTCGCCGGTGTTCATGTTCGTGGAGGTCGTCGACGGCGACGTGCACGTGCACGCGCAGGCGCCCGCCGAGGCGCCGACCAGCCGCGGGTTCGCCTCGATCCTCGCGCAGGGCCTCGACGGGCTCCCGGCCGACGAGGTGCTCGCGGTGCCGGACGACTACCCGTCCACCATCGGCCTCGACGCCGCCGTCTCGCCGCTGCGCATGCGCGGCATGACCGCGATGCTCGGGCGGGTCAAGCGGCAGGTGCGCGAGCGGCTCGCCGGATGAGGATCGCGCGGGCCGTCCCCGTCCCGGCGGCGGGCGAGGCGGCCGACGCCCGCGGGCTGGACGACGAGGGCACCAGGGAGTGGCTGGAGGATCTCTACCGACCGCCGTCCGCCGACCACGTGCGCCTGAACTTCGTTGCGTCGGTCGACGGCAGCGTGATCGGCGCCGACGGGTCGTCGGACAGCCTCAGCAGCGCGGTCGACCGGCGGATCCTCGGCGTCATCCGCGAGCTCGCCGACGTCGTGCTCGTGGGCGCCGGCACGGTGCGCGCGGAGCGGTACGTCCTCCCCCGCCGCACGCCGCTGGCCGTCGCGACCTCATCCGGCGACCTGGAGGGGCACCGCTTCGACCCGGACGCCGCTGCGGGCCGTCTCCTCGTCCTCTGCCCGCCCGAGGCGCGCGACCGGGCCCTCGCGACGCTCGGAGGAGCGCCGGCCGAGATCGTGTCCGTCCCGCTGGGCGCCGCGGCCGACGGGCGGCTCGGCGGCCACGACGTCATCGACGCCCTGCGCGGCCACGGCCTGA
>NZ_QWGT01000113.1 GCF_003576405.1 Clavibacter lycopersici | reverse complement strand
CCCCCGGGCGCGGCGCGGCCCGCGATCAGCTCCCAGTCGGCGGCCGGATCCGCGGCGTCGCCCTTGTCGAGCCGCACACCGAGCGGCGCGGCCCAGCTGGTGACCACCGCGACCGGCACGGGCTCGCCGGTGCCGTTGCTGACGACCGCGCTGCTGCGGAAGGCGCCGTCGCGACCGTGCAGGGTGACGGCGGCGCGGATCCCCCGCGGCGTCTCGGACACGATCTCGAGCGTCGTGCCGTCGGCGGAGACGGAGTGGGCGACGTACCGCAGCTGGCCGCCGATGGCGGTGGGCGTGAGGCGGTCGGTGAGGACCTCGACGAGCGGCACCGGGTGCGCGACGTGCGTCTCCACGGATCCGGCGACGAGGCGGGTGAGCATCACGGGGCCGTCGGCCGAGCGGCGGAAGCGGAGCTCGAGCCGGCCGCTGCGCCAGACGAGGTCGTCGACGCTGGCCTCGGGTGCGGGGCGGCGGGCGGCGGGGCGGCGGCGGTCCACGGTGCGCGACCGCAGCTCGACGAGCGGGGTGGGGGTCATCGTCGTCCTCCGTGTGCCGGGCGGATCGCTCCGCGGTTCGCCATCGAACGGACCTTGCGCAACTCCGGTCGAGCGGCGCGCGGTGTCCGCACATCATCTCCCGCGCGGGAGCGGGCGGCAAGGGGTGCGCGGGTCTCGATCCGATGACGGCGGCGCCAGGGAGTTGCGCAACTTTAGTGACCGGACCTCCACTAGGCTCCGGATCATGGACAGCACGCCCGCCGCACCCCGGCCGACGATGGCGCAGATCGCCGAGCGCGCCGGCACCACGGTCCCCACCGTCTCGAAGGTGCTCAACGGCGGCACCGACGTCTCCGAGGCGACCCGGTCGCGCGTGATGGCGGCGGCGCACGCGCTCGACTACCGGCGCCGACCGCGCGCGCGGCCGACCGACCGCGATCCCCGGGCCGCCGGCGTCGTCGACGTCGTGGTGGGGCACATCGAGGGCAGCTGGGTCGGCCCGGTGCTCCGCGCGATCGAGGAGGAGGCGTCCGCCGCGGGCGTCGACCTCGTGCTCGCGCGCGCCCGCCCCGACGGCGCGTGGATCAGCCGGCTCCTCCGCCGCCCCTCCCTCGGCGCGATCCTCGTGCTCGTCGACGCCACCCCGGCCAGCCTGCACACGCTCACGTCGGCCGGCATCCCCGTCGTCGCGATCGACCCGAGCTCCCGGCCGCCCGCGGAGGTGGCGAGCGTCGGGGCCACGAACTGGGACGGCGGCCGCATCGCCGCGGAGCTGCTCATCGCGGAGGGGCACACGCGGATCGGCGTCATCGGCGGCGTGCGGGCGCACCTCTTCGGCAGCGCCCGCATCGACGGGCTGACGACCGCCCTGCGCGCCGCCGGCATCCACGTGCCCGAGGACCGCATCGCCTTCTGCGACTGGGACCGCGAGCGCGCCCGCGCCGCGGCCGGCGCCATGCTCGCCGGGCCCGACCGGCCCACCGCGTTCTTCGCGTGCTCGGACGTGATGGGCCTCGGCGTCTACGAGGCGGCGGACGACGCGGGGCTGCGGATCCCGGACGACCTCAGCGTCGTCGGCTTCGACGGGGTGCTGGAGTCCGCGTGGGCGATGCCGCCCATGACCACCGTGCGCCAGCCCATCGCCGAGATGGGCGCGACCGCGTTCCACATGCTGCAGCAGGCGGACCGCGCCGGGCGGCCGCGGGCGGGCGGAACGCCGGGCACGCGCATGGAGCTCGAGACGGAGCTGGTGATGCGGGGATCCGTGGCGCCGCCGCGCACCTAGCGGTCGCCGGGCGACCCGGCGACGCGGTCGCCGTGCTCGCGCAGTTTCGCGATGAGGTCCTCGATGAGCCAGCGGGTGTCGAACGCCTCGCAGACGCGGATCGCGTGCCCTTCGCCGTCGCCTTCGCCGTCGCCGTCGCCGTCGCCGTCGCGCGACCCGTCCGCCGCGTACAGCGGTGCGGGCCGCATCCGCCACCGCCCGCCGGCGGGGTTCATCACGGCGCCGATGGCCGGGCTGTCGCCGAGCGAGCGGAGGTCGAGGGGGCCATAGGGGATCGTCGCGTCGAACGCGATCACCCCGTCGACGAGGTGGTCGGCGAGCGGGCTGGTGCCGCCGAGCCGCGTGCGCAGCTCCGCGTGCCCGACGCCGACCATCGTGTAGACGGGCATCGGGATCTGCCAGACGGCGATCCCCGACCCCATAACGACGTTCGCGGCGACCACGTCGTTGATGAGGTTGAACTCCGGGTGGTACGCCGCGACCTCCTCGTACGGCGGCCCGCCGACCCACACCACGACGACGTCGCGGGAGGCGATCGCCGGCTCCTCGAGGAGCGCGCTGGCGACGTCCGTGAGCGGGCCGAGCACGGCGATCCACAGCCGCCCGGCGTCGCGCATGGCCTCCGCGACGATGCGGCGGGAGCCGTCGGACGGCACGGGCGTGCGGGCGTCGGGGAGCGGATCCGGCGACCCGTCGAGCACGTCGACCGCGGCTCCCGCGAGGCCCGCCACGAGATCGATCTCGCGCCGTGACGCGGCCATGCTCCCGGGCTGCCCGAAGTGCGCGGCGACCAGCGCGCGGACGTCGAGCGTCCCCGTGAGGAGCGCCTGCGCGATCGCGAACTGGTCGTCGACCTCGTTCGCCGCGTCGGTGCTGACGATGAGCCGGTGCGGCGCCGGCGGGCGGCCGGTCACGCCGACTCCCGCTGCACGAGGCTCGTCGCGAGCACGGGCTGGCGGTCGACCTCGCGGCCCTCGATGGTCGCGATCACCGTCTCGGCGGCCACGCGCCCCATCTCCTCGAGCGGCTGGCGCACGGTGGTGAGCGGCGGATCCGACGTGGTCGCGATGATCACGTCGTCGAACCCGATGACGGAGACGTCCGTCGGCACGCGCCGCCCCGACGCCTGCAGCATGCGGATCGCGCCGGCGGCCATGAGGTCGGAGGAGGCGAACACGCCGTCGATCGCCGGGTGCCGCTGGAGCAGGCGGGCCATGGCGGCCCCGCCGCTCTCCAGCGTGAACTCGGCGTGCACGATCGCGCCGTGGTCCACGCCCTGCGCGGTGAGCTCGTCGCGCCAGCCGCGGATCCGGTCGCGCGCGGGCTCCATGTCGTGCGGCCCCGCGATGATCCCGAGCTGCCGCCGCCCGGCGTCGACCAGCGCGCGCGCCGCGAGCCGCCCGCCCCCGTGGTTGTCGGAGTCGACGACGATCGCGTCGTCCGCGAGGTCGCCGCGCGGCCGCCCCACCCAGGCCACGGGCACGGGGGAGTCGGCGAGCGTCTGGGCGAGGTGCGTGATCTCGTGCTGCAGGATCACGATGGCGCCGTCCACCGCGCGCGACCGGAGGAACCGGGGGATCCGGTCCGCGTCGTCCTGGTCGGCGGGCAGCAGCACGGGCTGGATCTCCGCCGCGTGCAGCCCCTTCGCGGCGCCCTTCAGCACCGACGTGAAGAAGGTGCCGGTGAGGCTGTCGAGCTCGTTGAAGGCGATGATCAGCGCGATCGCGCCCGAGCGTCCGCCGCGCAGCATGCGGGCCGCGCTGTTCGCCTCGTAGCCGAGCTGCCTCGCCGCGTGCTCGACGGCCGCGGCCATCCGCACGTCGACCCGGGTGCCGCCGGAGAGCACGCGCGCGGCCGTGGCGCGGGAGACGCCGGCCGCCTTCGCGACGTCCACCAGGGTGGGCCGGGTCATCGGGCGCTCGCCCTCGTCTGCATGGATCTCCTCCCGGCGGGCGCCGTCGCGGTCGCGAAGCCCTCCTGATCCTAGGCGGAGATCGATGTCTCACGGCGCGGTCCCGGTTCCGCATCGCCGCTTGCACGCCACCGGCCCGCGAGCTACGGTGACGCCAAGAGATCGTTCTCTCGGCCGGAGCGCTGACGCTCCGATCACGCCGCACGGATCCCCGACGAAGAGGAAACATCGTGAGAAGAAGCTTGACGGCCGTCGCAGCCGCCGCAGCAGTCGCCGTCGCCCTGACCGGATGCTCCTCCGGCGGAGGGGGCGGCGCATCGGACGACCCGAACGCGGAGGCGTCCTTCTGGTCGTTCACCGGCATCGCCGCCAAGGACGGCGTCGCCGAGTACCAGGAGAAGGCGCCCGACGCGAAGATCAAGCTGACCGAGGTCGGCTCCACCACCGAGACGGCCACCGCGCTCACCGCGGCGCTGGCCGGCGGCAAGGTCCCGGACCTCGTCATGATCCAGAACGACGACCTGCCGCAGTTCGTCGAGAACAGCGCGAACTTCCTCGACCTCCGCACGCTCGGGGGCGACGACATCGCGGACGACTACCTCCCGTGGGCCGCGTCCGCCGCCACCGCGGAGGACGGCTCGGTCGTCGGGATCCCCACGGACGTCGGCGGACTCGGCTTCGCCTACCGCGCCGACCTCTTCGCCGAGGCCGGCCTGCCGACCGAGCCGGACGAGGTCGCGGCCATGTGGAAGGACTGGCCCTCGTTCATCGCGATGGGCGAGCAGTACACGGAGGCCACCGGCAAGCCGTTCGTCGACAACATCGAGACGAGCGTGTTCTTCTCCACCGTCAACCAGGTGAGCGAGAAGTACTACTCGGAGGACGGCGAGCTCGTCTACGACACGAACCCGCAGGTCGAGGACGCGTTCCAGGTCGCGGTGGACGCGCACGACGCCGGCATCAGCGCGGGCATCGCGGCGTTCTCGTCCGGCTGGGCGCCGGGCCGCGCGAACGGGGCGTTCGCCGTCACCGTCGCGCCGTCCTGGATCCTGAAGGGCATCAAGACGGACGCCCCCGACACCGCGGGCGACTGGCGCGTCGCGAGCGTCCCCGGCGTCGGCGGCAACTGGGGCGGCAGCGTCATCGCCATCCCCGCGCGCGCCGAGCACCCGCAGGCGGCGTGGAAGTACATCGAGACGATGATGTCGGCCGACGCCCAGCAGGAGCACTTCACGAGGACCGGCACCTTCCCGGCCGCGGCGAGCGCGGTCGAGAGCGAGGACGTGCTGGCCTACCAGGACGACTTCTTCGGCGACTCCGAGATCGGGAAGGTCATGTCCGAGTCGGTCACGCAGTTCCCGTCGTTCTACAACGGGCCGGACACGACGCCCATCAACGCCGCCCTGCTCAACACGCTCGTCGAGCTGGAGGCGGGCAACGTCACCTCGGGCAAGGCGTGGTCGCAGGCGCTCGCGTCGGCGAAGACCGCCATCGGCGGCTGATCCTGCCCCACCCACCCGGGCGGCCCGGCGCGCTCGCGCTCCGGGCCGCCCCTCAGACGGAGGTACCCCATGTCGACGGCGACATCACCCCGCACGAGCACCGAGCCACCATCCGCCCCGCGGCCCCGCCGCGGGAAGGCGCCCGCGGTCGCGAAGACCCGCCAGATCCAGCAGTCGCTCTCCGAGCGCATCGCGCCCTACGCGTACGTGGCGCCCTTCTTCGTGATCTTCATCGTGTTCGGCCTGTTCCCCCTGGTCTTCACGTTCTACGTCTCGCTGTTCGACTGGAACCCCATCGGCGACCAGACCTTCGTGGGGCTCGCGAACTTCCAGCAGCTCTTCGCCGACGACCGGTTCTGGAACGCCCTCGTCAACACGTTCGCGATCTTCCTCATCTCGACGATCCCGCAGCTGCTGCTCGCGCTGTTCCTCGCGCACCTGCTCAACCACGCCCGGCTCAAGTGGGCGAACTTCTTCCGCATGGCGCTGCTGGTGCCGTACATCACCTCGGTCGCCGCGACGGCGATCGTGTTCGCGCAGATATTCGACCGGAACTTCGGCCTCATCAACTGGGTGCTGAGCCTGTTCGGGCTGCCGTCGGTCAACTTCATGGCGACCAACCACGGCTCGTGGATCCTCATCTCGGCCATGGTCATGTGGCGCTGGTTCGGCTACAACACGCTGCTGTACCTGGCCGGGCTCCAGGCGCTGCCGCGGGAGATGTTCGAGGCGGCGGCGGTGGACGGCGCGTCCAGCTGGCAGCAGTTCCGGCACCTGACGATCCCCGCGCTCCGCCCGATCATCATCTTCACGGTGATCATGTCGACCATCGGCGGCCTGCAGATATTCACGGAGCCGCTGCTCGCGGCGCCGGAGTCGGGCCTCACGTGCGGCGCCGGCCGGCAGTGCCAGACGCTCGCGCTGTTCCTCTACGAGCAGGGCTTCGGCCAGTTCAGGTTCGGCTACGGATCCGCCATCGGCGTCGTGCTGTTCGTGATCGTCGTGGTCGTGGCGCTCCTCAACTTCTACCTGTCCACCCGCACGAGGAAGGCGAGCTGATGTCCGACGTGATCGACCAGACCGTGTCACCGGTCGTCGCCGCACCCGTCACCAGGCGGTCGGCCCTGCCCCGACGCCGGGGGAAGGGCGGCGGCGTCAGCCCGATCGCCTATGTGTTCCTGAGCCTCGCCGTGCTCGTCTCGGTGTTCCCGCTCTACTACATGCTCGTCGTGGCCTCGGTGGGCGCGACCGCGATCACGTCGATCCCGCCGCGCCTCGTGCCGGGCGGGAACTTCTTCGCGGTAGCGGCGAAGGTGTTCGACACGGTGCCGTTCCTGCTGTCGCTGTTCAACAGCGTGGTCGTGTCGACGACCGTCGCGGTGCTATCCGCGGTGCTCTGCGCGATGGCCGGGTTCGCCTTCGCGAAGCTCACGTTCCCGGGGCGGAACGCGCTGTTCCTCATCGTGCTGCTCACCATGACGGTCCCGGCGCAGCTCAGCGTGATCCCGCAGTACCTGATCATCAGCCAGCTCGGCTGGGTCGACACGCTGCAGGCGATCATCGTGCCGGGCCTCGCGAGCGCGTTCGGCATCTTCTGGATGCGGCAGCACATGTCCACCACGGTGAGCGACGAGCTCATCCAGGCGGCCCGGCTCGACGGCGCGAACTCGTGGCAGCTGTTCTGGGGCGTCGCGTTCCCGGTGGTGCGGCCGGCGGCGTTCGTGCTCGGGCTCATCACCTTCACGGGCGTGTGGAACGACTTCATGTGGCCGTTCATCGTGCTGAAGTCGCCCGAGCTGTTCACGGTGCAGATCGCGCTGAAGCAGCTGCAGGCGAACCGGTCGATCGACGTGGCGCTCGCCATGGGCGGGTCGTTCATGGCGACGCTGCCGCTGCTGATCCTGTTCTTCTTCGTCGGACGACGGATGATCACCGGGATCATGGACGGCGCGTTCAAGGGCTGACGCACCGCACGCTCCTGACGCGACGACGCCGGCCGCCCCGATCCCTCCACGGATCCGGGCGGCCGGCGTCGTCGTGCCGGACCTCCGCGCGTCAGGCGTCGATCCGCAGCGACAGGGTCGCGAACGAGTGCGGCGGGAGCGTGAGGCGGAGGCCGTCCGCGGTGCGCTCGAACGCGTCGAACGGGACCGGGCTCACGGCGTCGGCGTCGCCCGGGCGGTTGTGCGCGTCGGGCCGGTCGGCCGTGAGGATGCGGCCCACGACGTCGTCGACCGCGCCGCCGCGGAACGCGAGCTCGATCTCGAGCGGCCCCTCGAGGTCCACGTTCGACAGGGAGACGAGCACGCGGCCGTCCTTGGCGCTCGCCGATGCGGAGGCCAGCGGGATCTCCCGGCCGTCGACCGCGCGCACGGGACCCGCCACGGTGGCGGGCAGAGATGCGGCGTCGTGGTGCCCGCGGTTCATCTCGAACACGTGGTACGTGGGGGTGCGCACCATCTCGCCGCCGTCGGGATCCGTGAGCAGCATCGCCTGCAGCACGTTCACCGTCTGCGCGATGTTGGCCATCCGCAGCCGGTCGGCGAAGGAGTGGAACACGTCGAAGTGCAGCGCGGCGACCATGGCGTCGCGGATCGTGTTCTGCTGGAACAGGAAGCCCGGGTTCGTGCCCTCCTCCACGTCCCACCAGGTGCCCCACTCGTCGAGCACCATGCCGAAGCGCTTCTCGGGGTCGTGCACGTCCATCACGGCGGCGTGCGCGCGGAGCAGCGGCTCGATCCCCTGCGCGGCGACGATGGTGCTCCAGTACGCCTCCTGGTCGAAGTCCGTCGCGCTGCCCTTCGCCGTCCAGCTGCCGCCGATCGTGTAGTAGTGCACCGAGACCGACTCCCACGGCACGGACGAGAACGGGTGCTTGTCCATCTCCGGGATCACGCGCATCAGCGTCTCGGTCCACTCGGTGTCCATGGTGTCGGCGCCGGCCGCGATGCGGTGCAGCGGGGTGTCGCCGCCGCTCTCGCAGAAGGTGCCGAACTGCCGGGCGAGGTCGGCGTAGGTGACCGAGCGCATGTTGCCGCCGCAGCCCCACGCCTCGTTGCCGAGGCCCCAGAACGGCACCGTCCACGGCTCGTCGCGACCGTTGACGCGGCGCAGGTCGGCCATCGGCGACTGGCCCGCGCCCGTGAGGTACTCGACCCAGTCGGACATCTCCTGCACCGTGCCCGAGCCGATGTTGCCGGACACGTAGGCGTCGGCCCCCAGCAGCTCGCAGAGCGCCATGAACTCGTGCGTGCCGAAGGAGTTGTCCTCGACCGCGCCGCCCCAGTGCGTGTTGATGAGCTTCGGCCGCTCCTCGCGCGGGCCGATGCCCTCGCGCCAGTGGTAGCGGTCGGCGAAGCAGCCGCCGGGCCAGCGGAGGTTGGGGATGTCGAGCGCCTTGAGGGCCTCCACGACGTCCAGGCGGATCCCGCCGGCGTTCGGCACGGGCGAGTCCTCGCCCACGAAGAAGCCGTCGTAGATGCAGCGGCCGAGGTGCTCCGCGAAGTGCCCGTAGAGGTGGCGGCTGATGGTGGCGCCGGGGCGGTCGAGGTCGACGGTGATGGTGGTGGTCACGGGTGCTCCTCCGATGGGGCGGCGACGATGCCGCGGTGGGGGCGTGCGGTGATGCGGTCGGGGCGGGTACCCGGCCTGTCGTGAGGGTCGGATCCCGCCCGAGAGATCGATCTCAGCGTACGCGCCCCGGGAGCCACGCGAGCTCGACGCGCACGGGGTCGTCCCCGATCCGGACGCGCTCGCCCGCGGGGAGCTCGCGCCCGTCCACCCGCACCGTCGCCGCCCGCGGCAGCCGCAGCGCCGTGCCCTGCGCGGGCGCCAGCCAGTCC